>NZ_JBFRLK010000020.1:0-117871 GCF_041469805.1 Vibrio sp. 10N.286.48.C11
CTCATGACAGTCTTTCATCCCAGGGCATGTACGTGAATTTTCCCTACATGCGGGAACCCTGCTTAAAAATGAACATTGACGTGAATTTTTTTGAGCAATTTTTCGCAAAATCATCTCAGTAATAAAAATTCACTGAGACACTTTTTATTCATTTTGAGACAGTCTATTTTTTACAATCCCTTATAAAACCTAGATTTTTCTGTCTTTTTAAAAACCGCCCCAATAGGCCGCCAAAGCAGCTTTCAACCTTTCGGCTTACCGCACTTTTAAACTTGCTAGCCAGTCGCATTTGGGTACGCTACCGCCCTTAGGTTTGGCTCCTAAAGGCAATAGTGACAATTTGTTCGCTTTATGCGTTTTTCATACGGTTTTAAATATGCGGAGCATTTTAGCAAAGTAAGTGCATATTAACCAGTTTGAAATTGACTCTGGTATGACAAACAACTCACCACGCATTCAGCCACCGGAAGCATTGTACGTCTTGCAGGTACTGAGTCCCTATGTGGTAGCGGTTTTCTTGTGCTGCGTCGCAGTAGCGCTTTTCTATATCAATGAAAATATTGCCGTTGCGGTATAGCGAAACGAAGCTTGGGTTGTTGTTTACCGCCAATAACGCTTTAATCTCTGTGCGTGTTAACCCTTGTGGGTAGTGGCTAACCAGCAGCTTCAAGAACTCGCCAATACGCCCTTCCACTCGCGCTATCTCTTTTTCTAAAATGGTGACTTTTTCTTCCGTTGTCAGTTTTTTTAGGCTGATATCGTCCATTTGCCCTCTCCCTAATTCTACTTTTGTTTCTTGACGTTTTTTGTCTGTATTCGCGCTTGGTCTGCCCTAGCCTTTTGGTTTCCTAAGATCTTGGTTTTCTAAGCTATTTTTTTAATAGCTTTGGCTGTGTGAACAAGCGCTTCGTCTGTGAATAATCGAATGGTCACTTTTTAGAATCCGTGCAGGGCGATTTGGATTGAACTAGGGCCTTGATACGTGCTTCGAACGGATTGGTGGTGCTTTTGGCTTGGTAGTCCGCTAGGGCCTGAGAGACGGGCGTGGGTTGTTTGTGAACCATGGGCTTGGCTGCCGGTTGGGTTTTAGCTTCCTTGGTCGATGTAGAAGCAGAAGCCCTTGCTGGTTTAGCCGCTTTTGTTTGCTTAGCCGCTCTAGCCTGCTTAAAGACTGGCGATGAGTCTCGCTTCGCTTTGGCTTGGGCGCTTCTTCTTAGCCAGCCATTCACAAAGTGACCAATGTGCTCAAAGGGTTTGCGCTTATCGGGGTTGATGTACAGCCAGGCTTGCATAGCATGCAGTTCTTGCAGCACATCTAACTTTGGGTAGGTGCGTTCTAATATGGTGGTGAACTCATGATAAATCGGCGCGCTGCCCTCTTTGGTGAGCAGGTGAATCACGACTTCATTCTGTTGGCTTATTGGAGTAGTGGTGGCTTGAGGTGTCGATACCTCATGTTGTTCAGAACCGCTTTGGGGATCAAGAACATCGGTGTCATCCAAGAGGCCGTTTTTCAAGATCAACTCTGTTTTATGTTCTTTATGAAAGATTATGTGTGCCGGATGATCACTCTCCGTAGTGGATCTTGAGTCACCCAGGGGAGTGTCTGAAAGGTCGGTTTTCTGCGCATGTTCTGTCTTCTGGGGGTATTCCGACGAAGCTGACGGTAAACCTGTTTGTTCTACATTCGTGTTCTCTTGATTCGCTTGGTCTAGATCGATCTGCTGAATGTGGCTGTCGCTAGGAAGGCGTAGCTGATATATGTTGCTGCGCTGGCGTCCTGAATCATCAAACCGCTTTATTCGCTTCACAAAGCCTTGCTTTTCGAGCTCGTTAACGTGTCGTTTCACGGTTCTTACCGACACTTCGCAATATTGCGCTAAATAATTTAAGGATGGGAAACACACGCCGCGCGCGTCGGCGTTATCGGCTAATTTCAATAGCACTAACTTGCTTATTGGCGAGCCAGTTTTTAATGGGATGAAAGAAAGAATTAGAGAAACACACATGGTTAACGCTCCTTGTTAATTAGTCATTCGTACAGAAATCCATTGATATACAGAGCATTAACAACACTTTTTGGCGCTTTAGGGGCGAAAGGCCCATGAGATAAGTTGTAAGAAAAGATGTTTGGTTAATCGCCTCGGATAGATATGCAACATCAACCTTATTAAGCAATGGCTTTTCGAAGCACCTCTCATTTTTCTGTATTCCTCTGTTTTCGTGTTATTCCCGCCAACCCCAATCAAGAATGTTGAAGTACATTGCCCTCCCCATGCAGCAATAAGGTGCTTAATGAAGGCGATAGTTTCTCTTTTTATTTCAGCGTATCAACCCGGAATGGCGAGCATCGAGTGCCACGCTAACTCCCTCATTCAGTCACGCCAGCCGTTACTTTTTAGTGATAGTGATGGGTTTGGCCAAGTACTGAGCTATGAAGTTAACGGTTATAAAGAAAGCCATTTAGAAGGTTGTTATTTTAATGAGGATGAATGCGGTGACACCCCCAGCTATGACGATATTTGTTGGATGATCAGCCGAGCACGGCGTAAGCAGCCTCTGGGTTATTACGTGATGTATTTACGTTATGTCAGCCACCACCCCGGCTATGAAAAAACCGTAGCCACCAGTCTGCGACAACACATCGCATTGCACCCTGATTTAAATGAATCGCTATCAACGTCTTTAATCGCCTATTTACAACAACACGAGGATTTATTTTGTCAAACACTCCACCAGCAACTGATCGAGTTCCAAATCAGCCGTTAGAAGCGTCTGTTTTACAAGAGCGGGCTGACACCAAAGAACGAATTGATTCGGAAGAGCAGGCTAGCAAGATGGAGCTTATCCCTTCGTTAGAGCCTTGTTTACCTTCAGCATCCTATTCATTCAGCCTGGTTTCGGTTTTACTCCGCTTACCTCATTGCCCGCCATATTCCTTTATTACTGTGCATTGCAGCGCCACGCCGCCACAGCAAGATGTAGGCGTAGCCGAGATTCGCCAATGGCATAAAAAGAGAGGCTGGCGCGATGTGGGGTATCACTTTGTTATTCGTCGCAATGGGGATGTCCAATTGGGCAGGCCGCTGTCGCAAACTGGCGCGCATGTGAAAGGACACAACAAGGGCAATATTGGGGTTTGTTTGGTTGGCGGTTGTAATGCCGAGCTGCAACCAGAAGACAACTTCACACTTGCGCAGCGTAAGGCGCTGTTTGGTTTGGTGGCAGCGTTACAAGAGCAGTTCTTGATTTCAGATGAGAATGTTAAGGGGCATAAAGATTGGGGCGTGAATAAGGCGTGTCCTGTTTTGAAGATAAAAGCTTAAGAGCAGATGCGGGATTCGAAAGGGGAGGCTGGGAGGGGTTGGTTAGGCATTAGCTAGCAACCCCCTCTAACTCCCCCCTTTTATTAACATCACCACTCACAATAGTCCGGTGTTCAAGGGGGAGGACCAAAAGCTAAGTCTTAGAATAATTTGAAGAGCAGTTGCGGGATGCGAGTGACGGGTAAACGAGTAGCGAAGAGATTAAGAGCGAGGAGAAGAAGATGGTTGTTGTGCTTTTAGCTCCTCCCCTTTATCACGACTGTTACTTGGCAGAAAATATCAATATAAGGGGAGGCTGGGAGGGGTTGGTTAGGCATTAGCTAGCAACCCCCTCTAACTCCCCCTTTTATTAACACCATCACTCACAATAGTCCGGTGTTCAAGGGGGAGGACCAAAAGCTAAGTCTTCGAATAATTTGAAGAGCAGTTGCGGGATTCGAGTAAGCGAGATGCGAAAAGACTAAAAGCGGATTCCAGATACTTCGTTCCTCGCCTCTAAAGCAACAGAATGGCGGAATGACGGAGTCGTGAGATTATTCACTTAATAAAAGTAGTCGTCATTCCCTACAGTGAGGGACGAACGTGATAGGGAATCTAATTCAACGGATAAATGGCGGAGCAGAGGGCTCGCTAAGGTTGTCGAACCATAAGGTTATACAGTCAAAGGTTATACATGCGGTCAAAGCCAATCAATAAACCAAGGAGCAGTATGACATTGTTCGGAAGAATATTCGGGAGCCAGTCTTCGATTAGCAAGGGGTTAGATGCACTCACCAACACAGGAGATGCGATGTTTTTTACTGATGAAGAAAAAGCGAAGCACAAGCTGGCACTGCTTAAAGCGTATGAACCTTTTAAGTTGGTACAGCGCTACATTGTGTTGTTGTTCACCATTCCTTATGTGGCACTGCATGTGATGGTGATTCTTGGCTGCATGCACGGTTACGATTGGAAGCCATTAGGGGAAATGACCAATGAAGCGTTTGGCTATCCTGTGCTAGCGGCGATTGGATTGTATTTAACGGGTGGGGTGATTAAAAAATAGATGCGGGTAGCGAGTAAACGGGATGCGAGGAGATTAAGAGCAGAGGTGAAGAGCGAGGACAAGAATATGATAGTGGTGCTTTTAGCTCCTCCCCTTTATCACGACTGTTACTTGGCAGAAAATATCAATATAAGGGGAGGCTGGGAGGGGTTGATTAGGCATCGCTAGCAACCCCCTCTAACTCCCCCTTCTATTAACACCATCACTCACAATAGTCCGGTGTTCAAGGGGGAGAACCAAAAGCTAAGTCTTCGAATAATTTGAAGATTGGATAAAGAATAGATACGGGTGGCGGGTAGACGGGATTCGAAGAGCTAAAAGAGCAGATTCGAGCAGCGGGTAAACGAGTAACAAGAGATGAAGAACGGATTCGAGTGGCGCTTTTCGTATCTCGCCACTCGCATCCCGTTACTGTCTTTAGCTCTTCGTTTACCCGGTTACTCGCATCTCGTTACTGCTCTTTAACTTTATTTCTTGTCGCTCGAATATGCGTAGTTGTAATAACCGTAGCCGTATGAGCTTGATGCTTTCTTCTCGATGGCGTTGAAGATAACGCCTTTCACTTCGATACCTGATTGTTCGAAACGGTTACGAGCCACATCGATCTCTTTAATGGTGTTTTGACCGTAGCGCGCCACCATTAGTGTGGTGCCCGCGAAGGCGCCAACAATACTAGGGTCGGTTACCGCGAGTACTGGCGGGGTATCGACAATCACCAAGTCATATTCTTTTGATGCCCATTCCATTAGTTCTGCAAAGCGCGGGTGCATAAGCAGTTCAGATGGGTTGGGTGGTACTTGCCCGCGGGTAATGATTTCTAGGTTTTCTACTGGTGTCGACTTCACTGATTGAGCGAACTCTTGCTTGCTGCTCAATACATCAGAAAGGCCGTTATCCCAGTTCACACCAAAGCTTTGTTGTAGGTAACCTTTACGCATATCGGCATCAATCAACAGCACTTTTTGGCCTGTTTTTGCTGCTACTGCGGCAAAGTTAGTCGAGATGAATGATTTACCGATACCCGGTGCAGGGCCAGAGATCATCAAGACGTTATTTTTCGCTTCTAGCATCGCAAAGTGCAAACTGGTACGCAGGCCACGCAATGCTTCAACCGAAAGGTCAGCAGGGTTAGATTCAGCAAGCAGTGCTTGGGTCCCTTTAGTCTTCTGTTTCTTTGATTTAAAGCGGTTGGTTAGCTCAATTTGTAAATCAGATTTTGGTACCGCTGCGTAAACAGGCAGGCCGATTTGTTCAATTTGGTCTGGGCTTTCAACACCACGGTGGAACGCTGCTTTCACTAATACAAACGCGACACTTACCATGCCACCCAGTAGCGTCGCCAATACAACAATCAGTGGCTTCTTCGGTTTAACGGCGCCAGCATAAGCCTGAGCGTCATCTAATATACGAACGTTACCGACTGTACCGGCCTTAATAATGCTCAGCTCTTGAACCTTGTTTAAAAGCTGGATGTAGATCTGTTGGTTTACTTCAACATCACGCGTCATACGCAGTACTTCACGTTGTGTTTTCGGTAGTTTTTGTACTTGCTTGTTTAGGCGCTCTTTCTCACCCAATAGCGTTTTACGCTTATCAAGTAAGGCTTTGTATGCTGGGTGATCTTTAGTGAAGCGTTGGCTGATCTCACTCTCTTTAAACGTCAGTTCATTCAATTGCGCTTCAAGCTCTACCATTACCCTCAAGGTTGATTGTGCTTCTAAGCCCAAGTCGATCGATTCGTTCTTTTGGCGGTAATTGTTCAGTACATCTTCATAGCCGGTTAGCTCAGATTTAATGCCCGGAAGGTGACTTTCTAAGAACTCTAAGCTCTTCTCTGCTTCCGCTGAGTTACGTTTCACGTTTTGTAAGAAGTAGATCTGGCTAATATGGTTAAGGATTTCAGAAATCTGTTGCTTGTTCTCGCCTTCAAAGCTTAGCTTCAAAATACCGGTTTGCTTACCTTGCTCAGACAAAGACAAAGAAGCTTTCAACCATTCGATCGCTTCTAGTCGACTACGCTGACCTATTGAAAATTCAAAATCGTTATGCGACTCAAAACCCGCCACAAACAAACTGTAGTCGTCAGCGGTGGCTAGCTCACCCACTTTGCCTTGTAAGATAACGCGTTCATCGTCACGAACCAGTTGGTAAGTGCCCTGTTCCGCATCGATAATCTGAATGGTGTGTCCGTAACCGCTTGCGTATCTTGGCAAGGTAAAACGACTCACTGCGATGTGGTTGATGTCGCCAGTTAAGCGGGCAAAACCTTTACCTACGATGGGCGCATAGTTGGGTGAAGTCACCGTCGTGAGGTTAAACTTATCGACCGTTTCGCCCAAGATCATACGAGATTTGATGATCTCGACTTCTGTTGTGGCAGAAGACTCCTGAGAGAACAGTTCTCCCATATCACCGACCATCGATGAAATGCCGCCAGAGCTCTTCTCTTCAATTTGAATCAGGGCATCGGCTTTGTATATCGGCGTTGAAAGCAGAGCAAACGCAATACCAAGCACAGCAAAAACAAATGTGGTCAGTATGATTAACCATTTAGCATCTAATAAGATACCAAGCAGTTTTCCTAGATCTATCTCATCAGAGTTATCTGTGTGTGATTGCTGAGATGGTTGTGTTGTCATCAGATTACTACTTCCTAAATTATTGCTATTTAAGAGACGATATATACGCTCCGCGTACTTCTCTTCTATATGATTCCGTTGGTGGTTTAGCCACGCCTACGTGTAGAGCATGACATTTAAAAAGCTGTCTATTTAAACCTACTGTCTTTTTAAACCTACAGTTTTTTCGCCCAAGCTTGTGCGGCTTCGTCAATCAGCTTATAAGCGTATTCAAACGCTTCGCGGCTTTGACGGTGCGGATCGGGAATATCTTTTTGACCAATCCACTGACCAAACAGCATGGTTTTACCACGCGCTTCCGGTGATATTTGAGTGAGCGCCTCCATATGACCCTTCTCCATCACCAAGATCAAGTCGTACTGAGCACAAAGCTGTGGTGTCACTTGTTGAGACTGATGGTTTTCAACATCGACCCCGTTTTCTGCGGCGATTAAAATCGCGGTATCGTCTGCTGGCTTACCAATTAAACGACTTTTCTCGGCAGCAATACCGGCAGAGGCCACTTCTTTGTTGGAGAGCAGCTTTTGAAGAACGCGCTCTCCCGTCGGGGAACGGCAAATATTACCCACGCAGACGACTAAAATTTTATTAAACATAATGGTCTCTAATTGTATTGGGCCTATAAGCTGGGTTTACTTTTAGATGTAAAAATCAGGTTACACGTACAATGCAACCTGATGATTAATTAGGGTTTATTACAAACCAGGGCTTATTACCAATTACGAACGCGCAACATGCCTTCAGTTAGGTTGTTAAATCCAGAAATGGTCGGAAGCAACTGTCCTATCACACGGTTCCAGCGGGTGATTGGTGCTGCCGTGACATAAACAATGTCGTAAGGTTTTAGATCAAACTCAGTGCCAATCACCAATGCTGAAGCATCTTCCATATTCAGCTGGTAGATGTCTGCCATGCGTTCTGATTTATCATCCGAAGTGCGAATCACAAATACGCCCGTGGCGTCTGCCGTTAATTGGTTAATGCCACCAACGTTGCTGAGAGCTTCCGTTAAGCTCATGCCTACACGGTCGATCTTCAACAGTTGCGGGTCATTCACTTCACCCATCACGAATACTTTTTGGTTATCGTTACGCGGCACGTGAACAATATCACCCGCTTGCAGTAAGCGGTTTTGCGTTAGGTCACCACGTTGCATCAAGCCGTACAAAGACAGGCTTTCTTCCACGCCATTACGTGTTAGTGAAACATTACGCCAGTCGGCATCTTCAGATAAACCGCCAGAACGGTTCACGGCATCCAATAACGTTAAGGGGATGTTGGTGATTGCTTGCTGGCCAGGTTTCGACACCTCACCCGTAATGTAGGTTTTCTTAGATCGGAAAGCCGCGACGTTTACATCAACTTGCGGGCTTTCGATGTATTTCGCCAAACGTTCTGCTATATCAGAACGAATTTCACGAACCGTTTTTCCTGCCACTTCTACTGTACCAATGTACGGGTAGAAAATAGTGCCGTCTGCATGAACCCAGTTACCCGCTTCTGTGCTGCTACGGTAAGAACCGGCAGGAATCGTCAGTTCAGGGTGATCCCAGATCGTGATATTTAAGATATCACCGACGCCAACTTTGTATTCATACTTTGCGATGTCTACGTCAAGCTCAGGGTTGGCTTGTGAAACCGACAATGTACCCGTTTGATAAGTCGATACTAGCTGTGCCGTCAGCGGATACACATTAACCACATCAGAGATATCAGATTCTTGCTGTTCTTCTGAAGGCTGAATCACATTCTTATTGTCAGTGGAAAGGTGGGTCCCTGGAGTGGTACAGCCTGCTAATAATGCTGGCAGGAGCGCTAAAATGAGGCGATTTTTATTAATCTTCATGTTTACCAAGTCATAGAAACGGAATGTGTCTGGCGCCTAAAAGGACATCCAAAGAATAGAGGTTTTGTAATTTTATCAGTTACACAAGAGGAGATTAGAGAAAGTAATAAAAAATAGTAAGATCTTACTCCCATTTACAATTAATAAACGGGGACGCTACCGCCCTTTGATACTCCGCGACATCACACTGCGTAACTTATTTGATCCTACTCATTTAGTTGGCCCTAAAGACACTTAGAATTGAGTAGGACTATCTAATTAACTGAGCAAGTAAATGTTGTAAAAATGCCACCGCACACGGTTAGTTTAATTCGTGAACATTATCCACAATTTATGCTTATTATCAACCTAGTTGAATGGTTAAAGAGCAGATACGGGATGCAAGTAAACGAGATGCGAAGAGCTCAAGAGCAGTTGCGGGATTCGAGTGAACGAGATGCGAAGAGCTCAAGAGCAGTTGCGGGATTCAAGTAAACGGGATACGAAGAGCTTAAGAGCAGATGCGGGATTCGAGTGAACGAGATACGAAGAGCTTAAGGGCTCAAGAGCAGATGAGAGTAGCGAGATACGAGTAAACGAAGAGCCAAGAGCAGGTCAAGAGCAGGTAAAACCGTAACGGGATACTTTTAGCTCCTCCCCTTTATCACAGCTGCAGCTTGGCAGAAAATACCAACATAAGGGGAGGCTGGGAGGGGTTGGTAACACATAGTTTAACATCCCCCTCTAACTCCCCCTTTGATGAACATCACCGCTCACAAACGAACGGCGTTCAAGGGGGAGAACCAAAAGATAGGCTTTCGTAGGCTCAATTTCTCTCACCTACCTTGAAGCTCTTCAAGACCCGATCACCCGAATCTATCTTTTCTCGCTCTTCGTATCTCGATACTGCTCTTTCCGCTCTACTTCACGCTACTTGGTCTTTGGAACCAAGGTGAGCGAGCGTCGGTTTGGTCGAACAAGTTGTATTGCTTATTCAAGACTTGTCCACCATCACGAGTTAGTGGTTGCCATGTGAATTGTGAACGGCTTGAGCTCGGCTTAACCGTGATTAGATCGAATGGGATCGATACGTAAAAGCCTTTGGTGTAGCTGCCTTCACCGTATTCTTCGGTGGTCATGTCGGTTAAGCTAACAAACGCACCAGCGATAACACCGCTCTTGAACTGCTTAGAGAAATCGATACGAGTACCAATATCTCCCGCTAAGAATTTACCCACACCAACTTTAAATAAAGTGTCACTTAAGAAATCCCACTGCGGCATGTAGTAGCCGGTAACAAATCCGGTGGTGCCTTTATCAATCACCTTGTAGTAAGCCTGATCTTTTTCATGGTATTGCAGTTCTTCATCAAACGTACCAAACCAACTTTCTGGGTCTCGCTGGCTGATGGCTGTCGCGTCGGCACCAATTGCCCAGTTGCTGTTGTATGGGCGGTAAAGCACTTCACCACCCACACCTGCAAACATGCTCTCTAGGTAACCACCGTAAGCTTGGGTGTAGATACTGCTGCCATAGTCTTCAAACCACGTCAGCTGCAAGCGGTCTAAACGAACAGGCTCGTCAACGTAAGAACGGAAAAGCGTTCGCACTCGTGGCGTTTGCGCAGTGCCATCTTGTGGAATTTCATAATTAAACTTATCGTAGTTGTCGATCAAGTTAATATACAAAGAACCAGACAGCTCAATGTTGTTGGTCGCCCAGAAAGACGCATTGGTGTATAAGCCTAGAGCATATAGGTAAAAATCTTCCGCTGAGCCAAAAGATTGCGCCAAGTTAGGCGCGACAGACACATCGAAACGTTCTCTGCCGTCGTAATAAGTTATACCTTCGCGATAATCTATATCATCTTGATAAGCGATCGCCGATTTCGATTCGACATCACTTGGTTGTGCAGCGTCTTGAATATCCGAGTCCAAATACTGGTATGTAGCAACTTGCTTAAATTGATTGGCATCGATAGCGGTTTGATTTAACTCACCTGCGTTACTGGTTTCAACGATCTTATAGGTGTCAATATAGTCAGGGACATGGTTAGCAATAACCGTTGCCCCACGTTCCAGCGCGACCTCTCGATTGCGGTATTTGACCTGCTCGCCTTTCACAATCAACGTATTGTCGTCGACTAAGATCTGCGCTTGCTCATAACCCGCAACGGTCTCAAGTTCTTGGGTCAACTTGGCCAGTTCAACCTCATCCATGCTGCTTGCTTCGCTTGGTCGCAAAGTGGCCGCTTCGGTATCTCGCCACACGGAGGCTATTTGATTAAAGTTGGTGGTTAAGTCAAAACCCATGGTTAGGGTATCACCACGCTCATAACTGACTTTTGCCGTTGCCCAATCAGTAAAACGATACACTGCGCCCACATTCCAAGGGGTATGCTGCGTCATAACCGCAGCACCATTCGTTACGGGATAATCTTGTGAATAGTCATTGCTGTCATATTCAAGCTTAAGCGTTAATGGCTTATAAGGCGTTTGATATTCTAAACCACCATAGATTGCCGCATCGCCTTTGAACCAGCGCTCAAAATCGACCATACCACCTCTACCTTTTGTATCTGACTCACGCTCGCAAAATTTATCACTGGCTTTACAGAACGGATTGGTGAAATTACCACTGGTGCCCATGTAGCCCCAGCCCATGCCTAACGTGACATCAAGCGGGCCAAATCGTTTACTCGCCGCGACAAATTCGCCATCAAATAATCCTGTTCCACCGAAGTCACGTACTCCGACAGAAAACTCTGGCAAATAGTAGCCTTCTTCGATTAACCGAACTTTAAAATCGATGCCTTTGTCAGCGTGCGTGTTACAACCACTAAAATTATCAGCAGAGCAATTAGGGTCCCCAGCATTATCCCCGCTATAAAGTACATCTTGTGTTTGTGTGTAACGAATCGTGGTTTCTAACCAAGGCATCAATTGCAGGCTAACGTTATAAAAATAATATTCGTTATTGAACGATGCACTTAGGTTGAATTCACCCTCTGGAGCCATACGCGCGGTAGGCATTTGCATTAAACCCACCCCCCCAAAGTCCGATTGAGAGTGTTTTAGCGTTGGCGTACTAAAGCCAGAAACCTCGACTTGAGAAGGTAGCTGTTCTTGCGTGGTGGCAGAAAAGTCTTGCGCACTAACAGCAAAACTACTGACAGCCAGTAAGGCACCTGTAATCGAACTTGCGAGCAGGGATAATGGAAATGATTGAGTAGCCGACATTACAGATTAACCTTATGACGTAGAAGTTCGACAATGTCTTGATTCAAAGTGGAAAACTCAGAAGGGAGCGAATCAAAGGCGATAAAAACAATAGCACCGGGAGCAAAATAAGCGGGCTTACTGTTCCAGTAGGCATAACTGATTTCATTCACCTGCCCATCAGGTTGGATGACAAATGCCGTGCTGTTATCAGCAATATCTAGCAGCTGGCCTTTTGGCAACCGCGTTAAATAGTTATCTAGCTGAGCGTGTTCAACCAAAGGCAGCGTCTGAGCTTGCTTTACTGCCCCGACTACATTCACGGAGGTTGGGCGAGCGGTTAGATATAACTCAAAGTGCTGTTGTTCCGTTGATTTAGCGCTAACTCCTTGCGAAGCTGGCTTTTTTAATGCCGTAGCTTGTTGTTTTGATGCCGTAGCTAACTGTTTCGACGCCGTAGCTTGTTGTTTTGATGCCATAGCTGACTGTTTCGATGCAACAGCTGGCTTTGTTGAAACCAATAAGGGATTCTTATCTGCCTGAGACATCACTGCGTTTTGGTCTAACTCAACAAAGTAGCGTGCTTGATAATCAAAAGATTCGAGCTGCTTAATCACAGATGTTGCTTGTGGCTCTTGTAAAGAAAAATGCTTGAGCTTATCCAACACCTGTTGTTTTACCTTGTCTACCTGCGGTTGAGCATTGCGATCAAATAACTGTGCAGACAGCGGGAAGTACCCTAACGCGCCATTCGTATTGGCATCCATTAATACTTGTTCTAAGCGCGTAGGTTGCGAATATTGCAGCGTGATACCTTGTACCGGTAACTCGACCGTAAGCACTGGAACTTGGCTTTGAGCCATGACAAGCGGTGGCACTAGAACGCTACAAACCGTAAGTACTGCTGTGTACCCTAGTTTTTTTAAATAATTCATTTTATTCACTCACAACTTTGTTACTTAGGTTGGTTGGCTTGATAAGGTTTTAGCAATGTCAGCTCTAAACGGGTCATCTCAGGGCCAAGGTATTGAACCGTTTTGACGACCTGTCCTTTTTTGTTTACCCAATACAAATTCTCAATATCTTGTCCTAGGGCAGGGTAACGGACCTGCTCTACAAACTTGCGTGCCTCAATGTTCGCAATCGGAGTTTGTACGGTTTCTTCATTAAGGTATGTTCGAACGATGTTTGCACTGTAGCCAAATCGGTAATCGGGTTGCCAATCGTAGGTAGCTTGCCACTCTTGAGTCTTGGCCGTTGCCGACAAATCAAAACTTGGCACCAATGCATTGGCCGGTTTAACGGTTAAACCTGATAGATTTTCATAAGGCAGGAGTAAGGTTTGAACCACTCGTCCATTTTCCGTCACGATCATGGCTTTGTCTGATGACATCCATTTGAGCTGTTCAGCCCCGGTTACAGGGTTTTGACCAACAAAAGCCAACACCATAAAAATCTTACCTTGATCGTTAATTTCGGCATAGATACTAGCGTAAGGCAGATCTTGAATATATTCGGCCGTGGTACTGACGTCGGCATCACCAAAGAGAGCTTCATTGAAGGTGGAATTAAGATCTTGGAACTGTTGTGAGCAACCAGTAACTAGCAGCCCTAAAAATACGATAAGCGGTTTGATCATGATTATTTTGCTTCCTAGCGAGGCTATTTAGGACACACTGATATAAAAAAACCATTTTATGCTTTCACATAAAATGGTTTTATACAGGCTACAACTATAAATTAGTTAGTTGTAGTTGTAGTTGTAGCGCCGCCGTCGTTAGAAGCAACAGCAACTGCTACGCCTACTGCGACTGCTGCAGTTGTTACTGCTACTGTTGTTGCTGTACCCGCTGCTGCTGTTGATGCGCCAGCACCTGCTGCTGCACCTTCTGCTGCTGCAAAAACACCGCCAGAGAAGCTAACAGCTAGTGCTGCCGCTAAAGCCATTTTTTTCATAATGATTCCCATTAATATAAACGTTTATATGCTGAGGTTAAGAATGTCCTCAACTGATTGTTCAGCTTAAACAATCAATTGATAATACTAGTGAATAAATGTGTTCAAGTAAATGCATAATTTGTAGACAGAAACCATTTTACATCTCACCTGTCATCACAACCCTATGCTTCCTCTGTATTCTCCTATCCTTTATCGCTATACTCCTGACCTATAGTTTTTCGCCCAATAACGAATAAGAGTTCAAGATATGCAAGAGTTAGTTCCATTTGTTCAAGAGAATATGATTTTAGCCATCGTATGGATCGGCTTGGTTGTTGCCATCATTGCGAACGTTATCAAGACATCAAACGCAGCCTACAAAGAGATCACGGCAGCGCAGACCACACACATGATTAACCGTGAAAACGGTATTGTGGTTGATATTCGTACTAAGGATGAGTTCAAAAAGGGCCATATTACGGACGCAGTTCACATTTTGCCGTCAGACATCAAAGCAAATAGCTTTAGTAGCCTTGAAAGCCACAAAGCAGACCCAATCATCGTAGTATGCAAGACAGGTCAAACTGCTCAAGAAAGCGCTAACCTACTGGTTAAAGCAGGTTTCGAAAACGTAAGCGTACTGAAAAGCGGCTTAGTGGCTTGGAGCGAAGCTAACCTTCCTTTAGTTAAAGGCAAGAAGTAGTTAAAGGTAAGAAATAGGTTAAAGGCAAGAAGCGGCTGACCGATCAACTAACTTTCAGGCTCTGTTCGATAAATACAATGAACAGAGTCTAATTTAAAATTTTTAAGGACAAGAAAATGGCTGAAGCAGCACAACAAGACGCACAACAAAACTTCGCAATCCAACGTATCTTCCTAAAAGACGTCTCTTTCGAAGCGCCAAACTCGCCAGACATGTTTCAAAAAGAGTGGAACCCAGATGTAAAACTGGACCTAGACACTCAAAGCCGTGAACTTGGCGAAGGCGTTTACGAAGTCATCCTACGTCTAACGGTTACGGTTAAGAACGCAGACGACACTGCATTCCTTTGTGAAGTTCAACAAGGCGGTATCTTCTCTGCAAGCGAAATGGAAGCTGGCCAACTGGCTCATTGCCTAGGTGCATTCTGCCCGAACATCCTGTTCCCATACGCTCGTGAAACGATTTCTAGCCTAGTGGTTAAAGGTACGTTCCCACAACTGAACCTAGCACCTGTAAACTTCGATGCTTTGTTCATGAACTACCTACAGAACCAAGCTCAGCAAGCTGAAGGCGAACAGGCTTAAGTCTCAAAGTAGAACTTAACTCTAACGATTCAAGCGCTAGTTCGCTTTTAAATGCACATCGCAACTTCTGCGATGTGCATTTTTTCTTTACACTGTACTAAAGTTGAAAGCTCTTCTTATTTTAGTGGAAAGCTTTTCCAGAATTCTTCGATTTCCCTCAATATTTTTAGGTGGAAGCATGACAGACACAACTCACCCGACCAACACGACAGACGCTTACGGTAAAGACAGCGCTTACGGAAAAGAGATCGCCATGACTGTCATTGGTGCAGGTTCTTACGGAACCTCTTTAGCTATCTCTCTAGCGCGTAACGGTGCAAACGTTGTTCTTTGGGGGCATGACCCTGCTCATATGGCTCGCCTTGAATCTGAGCGCGCTAATAATGAGTTTCTACCAAATATAGAATTCCCAGAAAGCCTGATCATTGAATCAGACTTAGAAAAAGCAGTGACTTCAAGCCGAGACCTTTTACTTGTAGTCCCGAGCCACGTATTCGGCGTTGTGCTTAATAGCGTTAAACCTTACTTAGCCTCAGACTCTCGCATCTGTTGGGCGACCAAAGGCTTAGAGCCAGAGACCGGCCGCCTGCTTAAAGATGTCGCGCATGATGTGCTGGGTGATGGTTACTCGTTAGCGGTTCTATCAGGACCGACCTTCGCCAAAGAGTTAGCGATGGGCATGCCAACGGCTATCTCTGTAGCTTCACCTGATGAAGTTTTCCTAGAAGAGCTCCAAGAAAAAATCCACTGCGGCAAAACATTCCGCGTGTATGCAAACTCAGATTTCATTGGTATGCAACTTGGCGGCGCAGTGAAAAATGTTATCGCAATTGGCGCAGGCATGTCGGATGGTATTGGGTTTGGTGCCAATGCTCGTACTGCACTGATCACGCGTGGCTTAGCTGAAATGAGTCGCTTAGGTGCTGCACTGGGTGCACAACCCGAAACCTTCATGGGCATGGCAGGGTTGGGTGACTTAGTACTAACCTGTACTGATAACCAATCACGCAACCGTCGCTTTGGTTTGGCACTTGGCGCAGGCAAAGATGTAGATACCGCACAAGAAGAAATTGGCCAAGTCGTTGAAGGTTATCGCAACACCAAAGAAGTTTGGTTATTATCAGAACGCATGGGCGTTGAGATGCCAATCGTTGAACAAATTTATCAAGTGCTGTATCAAGGGAAAGACGCACACTTAGCAGCACAAGATCTACTTGCTCGAGACAAGAAGTCAGAGCGATAACATCGCGTATTCAGTCGTGGGATAAAATAGATAAGATGGATGGTAAAATGAAACACTGTGAACAACAAAAAGTTTGGCAATGCATTGTGAAGGAAGCTCGACAGCAGTCGGAGCAAGAACCTATGCTTGCGAGTTTTTACCATGCCACCATTATCAACCACGAAAGCTTAGGTGCTGCGCTTAGCTACATCCTAGCAAATAAGCTAAAAACAGCATCAATGCCAGCAATGGCAGTGCGTGAAGTGGTTGAACAAGCATTTAAGCAGGACCAATCGATTATTGATGCGGCCGCTTGTGATATTTGCGCGACGGTAAACCGAGATCCTGCGGTTGAGATGTACTCGATGCCTCTGCTTTATCTAAAAGGCTACCACGCTCTTCAAGGTTACCGAGTGGCTAACTGGTTGTGGAAGCAAGGTCGTATTGCGCTTGCCACTTACCTACAGAACCAAATTTCAGTTGCTTGCCAAGTGGATATTCACCCGGCGGCTCGTATCGGTAAAGCTATCATGCTTGATCACGCGACAGGCATTGTGATTGGTGAAACAGCCGTCGTTGAAAATGATGTCTCTATCCTTCAAGACGTGACTTTAGGGGGTACGGGTAAAGAAGGTGGCGATCGTCACCCTAAGATCCGAGAAGGCGTGATGATTGGTGCAGGTGCTAAAATCCTCGGCAACATTGAAGTGGGTGAAGGCGCTAAGATTGGTTCTTGCTCTGTGGTTCTACAAGCCGTACCGCCTCATACGACTGTCGCTGGTGTTCCTGCAAAAATTGTTGGAAAACCGAAAACTGACAAGCCGTCTTTAGATATGGACCAAGGATTCAATGGTCGCTCTCAGAACTTCATCCATGGTGATGGGATTTAAGAGCAAATTCGGGATTCGACGAATAACCGATAGCCGAGATGCGAAAAGACTCACAGCAAAAGACTCGCAGCAGCTGTTGATCATAAATAAGAGCAAAATGACGATAATGATGAAACAAATTCGAGCCATTAGCCGGACTCTTTTGATATCTACCAGCCTTGGTGTTGCTCTTTTACCTACATCGTCATTTGCCGCCTCTCAGGGGGAATTGAAAGGCGTAACGAGTGAAATATCTCGCCAACAAAAAAACCTATCCTCACAGCAGAAAAAGCTCGATAGCCTGCAAGCAAGCCTCAAGAAACAAGAGCTATCCATCGCTTCGCTTGAAAAAGCGATACTCGACAGTAAAAAGCAGCTCAATACGGCCAATGCAAATCTTGCTAACTTAGACACTAAGATTAAAGCGCTTACTGCTCAGAAAAAAGTCCAGACAGACAAGTTAGAGCAACTGATTCAGACTTACTACATGACAAGTCGAGCCAAAGCGTCTTCTCACATCCTCAACACCGGTGTCGAAGAAGATCGCATCAGTCACTATTACCAACACCTTGCCAAAGCGCGCTCCGCAACAATCAAAACGATTGAACAGACGCAACTTGAATTAGAAGAGAGCCATAAACAGCGTCAACTCGAGCAAGAACAGATAGCAACGCTGCTAAAACAACAAACCACCAAGCGCGATACGTTAGCAAAAACCCAAACACAACGTAAGAAAACGGTTGGTAGCATCAAGAAAAACATCTCGGGTGACCAGAATTACCTAGCAGAGCTTCAGCGAAATGAAACTCGCCTCAAAGCTGAAATAGCGAAAGCCGAAAAAGCAGCTCGCGAGAGGCGAAATGCCGTCCCTATGGATGGGTTAGCCAAACGTAAAGGCAAGCTGCCTTGGCCAATCAAAGATAAAGTTCTACATAACTACGGCTCACGCCAAACGGGTCAAATTAACTGGAAAGGCATGGTGATCAACGCCAAGTACGGTCAGCAGGTTAAATCCGTTTACTCAGGTACGGTGGTATTTGCCGAGTATCTGCGAGGCTATGGTTTAGTGGTTCTTCTCGATCATGGTAAAGGTGATATGACGCTCTATGGCTTTAACCAAGCACTACTGAAGAAAGAAGGTGACAAGGTTAAAGCGGGTGAAGCCATCGCGCTTGCAGGTGACACTGGCGGCCAAACACGCCCATCATTGTACTTTGAAATTCGTAGAAACAGCCAAGCCCAAAACCCGAAGAGCTGGTTGGTTCGATAAAGAGCAGATACGGGATGCAAGTATCTTTCTTCGAATCCCGTATACCGCTTACTCGTCTCTTTCTATTTAGAGTTCAACGCCCTTACACCATCTTCCAATAATGTCAGCTGCTCAAAACCTTGAGCTGTCGCAATCGGTTTAACCGTCGCGATCATCTGCAGCATTCCTTGATGAACCACTTGCTCGGTAATTTGAGCTTTTGGAGACATCGCAGATTGATACGCCAACCAACCTGATGCAATCAAGTGAAGAGACGTCACCATCGATTTCATTTCCGTATCCGTTGCTTTGAGCAGGTTCAACTCAACGAAGGCTCGCATGATATCGACAAGATTCGTTTGCAGCTTTTCTTGTACGGCCATGTAATCAAGGTGGAGCTTTTCATCACGTGACAATATTTCAGGTAAGTTTGCATAGAAGAATCGGTACTTCCACATCAGTGTGAAGATAGAATCTAAGTAGGTCTTGAGTAGCGTGAGGCTTTCTTGTTGGCCTTGAATCGGTGTGAACCTTTCAAGCAATTCTGTTGAATAGAGCGTAAAGATGTCACGTACAATTTCTTGTTTGTTACGGAAGTGGTAGTAGAGGTTACCAGGGCTAATCTCGATATGCTCAGCAATATGATTGGTCGTAATACTACGCTCACCGTGCTCATTAAAAAGCTCTAGAGCAGCGTAAACAATCTTGTCACGTGTTTTCATTAGTTATTAGTATCCCTATCCGTTTAGTGGTTCAGTATATCGCCACTAAGCGGATAGATCGAGCTGATAACATCTGGTCGAATTAGCAAACGCTAAAATTCACCTTCAATCAATAATACCTTTGATCAATCACTGCTGGAATCAATCACTGCCAAACAGGTCTCGCGTGTACACCTTATCTGCAACGTCTGATATTTCATCGACCATTCTGTTGGATACAATCACATCTGATACGGCTTTAAACTCTTCTAGGTCAGAATAAACCTTCGAGTTAAAGAAATGCTCTTCTTCCAACACAGGTTCGAACACGACCACTTCTATACCTTTAGCTTTCAAACGCTTCATGATGCCTTGAATCGACGACGCACGGAAGTTGTCCGAGCCGGCCTTCATGATCAAGCGATAAATACCTACAATTTTAGGCGAGCGCTTAATAATGGACTCCGCAATAAAGTCTTTACGAGTGCGATTAGCGTCAACAATAGCGCCCACAATGTTGTTTGGTACATCTTGGTAATTCGCCAACAACTGCTTGGTGTCTTTCGGTAAGCAGTAACCACCGTAACCAAATGAAGGGTTGTTGTAATGGTTGCCAATTCGAGGATCTAAGCCCACACCTTCGATGATCTGACGAGAATCCAAACCGTGCGCTTCGGCGTAAGAATCGAGCTCATTGAAATAAGAAACACGCATCGCTAGGTAGGTATTCGAAAAGAGCTTTACTGCTTCCGCTTCTGTAGAGTGAGTAAACAGTACGTCGATATTCTCTTTTTCTGCGCCTTCAACCAGCAGATTCGCAAACACTTTCGCTCGTTCAGAGCACTCACCAACGATAATACGTGATGGGTGTAGGTTATCGTACAGGGCTTTGCCTTCGCGTAAAAACTCAGGTGAGAACATAACGTTTACACAGTTCAGTTCTTGCTTAACGCGCTCAGTATAACCAACAGGCACCGTTGATTTGATCACCATGACGGCATTGGGATTGATATCCATGACGTCTTTAATGACCGATTCCACAGAGCTGGTATCAAAATAATTATTTTTTGGATCATAATCAGTTGGAGTAGCAATGATGACAAACTCAGCATCTTTGTAAGCCGCTTTATCTGTTGTCGCCCTGAAATTCAGCACCTTATTTGATAGAAAGTGCTCAATCTCATTATCTACAATTGGAGATTGCTTTTTATTAAGCATAGCTACTTTGTCTTCAACAATATCAACCGCTACCACTTCATGGTTTTGTGCCAACAACATCGCATTGGATAAACCTACATAACCGGTACCCGCAACTGCAATTTTCATGATAATACCTATAATTTCGAGTGCTTACTGCGCACTGACTTAAGACTAATTTGCTCATATCATACTCCGCTTAAGGAATTATTCCACTAGCCCGTCTTTGTCATTCCTTGCTATACTCACGGTAGTTTTATATTCAAAAGAGTAGGAAAAATATGATTATCGTAACGGGTGGCGCTGGCATGATCGGCAGCAATATTGTGAAAGCACTCAATGACGCAGGCCACAACGATATTCTAGTTGTCGACAACCTCAAGAACGGTAAAAAGTTCAAGAACCTTGTAGACCTAGACATCACTGACTACATGGATCGCGACGACTTCCTAACTCAAGTGATGGCTGGGGATGATTTCGGCCCTATTGAAGCTGTTTTCCATGAAGGTGCCTGCTCTGCGACCACTGAGTGGGATGGTAAATACATGATGCTTAACAACTATGAGTACTCAAAAGAGCTACTTCATTACTGTGTTGAGCGTGAAATCCCTTTCTTATATGCCTCTTCTGCTGCCACTTATGGCGAAACCGATACTTTTATCGAGGAGAGAGAATACGAAGGTGCATTAAATGTCTACGGCTATTCAAAACAACAATTTGATAACTATGTTCGTCGCTTAACAGCAGATGCTGTAGCGCATAATGAGACGTTACCTCAAATTACTGGTTTCCGTTACTTCAATGTTTACGGTCCACGCGAAGATCACAAAGGCAGCATGGCCTCTGTTGCTTTCCACCTAAACAATCAAATGAACGCCGGTGAGAACCCTAAGCTGTTCGCAGGTAGCGAAACGTTCCAACGTGATTTTGTGTATGTCGGTGATGTTGCCGCAGTAAACCTGTGGTTCTTAGAGAACGGTGTTTCTGGCATCTTTAACCTAGGCACCGGCAATGCTGAGTCTTTTGACGAAGTTGCCAAAGCGGTAATTAAGCACCACGGTAAAGGTGAAATCGAAACGATTCCTTTCCCTGAGCATTTAAAAGGCGCTTACCAAGAGTTTACTCAAGCTGATCTTACGAAACTTCGAGCAGCAGGCTGTGATGTGGTATTTAAAACTGTAGCGCAAGGCGTTGCGGAGTATATGGCACTTCAAAACAAATAAGCATTAATGTTCAATATTCAATATTCAATATTCAATATTCAATGTAACTTTAATGCTTAATGCTTAATGCTTAATGCTTAATGCTCGATATAACTTTGATACTCAATAATAACAGCGGTTCAGACAATGAACTGCTGTAGTAGTGATTATGACCCAAAGAAACGATTTTGATCCAAAAGCTTATAATCCAACATTCAACCGAAGCTTCCTAACGCCTAAATTTTGGGGAACTTGGTTAGGGGTTATTGCTGGCCTCCCTCTTGCAATATTACCTCTCAAAGCTCAAAAATGGCTTGCTAAAACCATTGCAGCTAAACTCGCAAAATCTCAAACTGGGCCTGCGCACCGCAGCCGTGTTAACTTTGAACTCTGCTTCCCAGAGAAGACATTCGAAGAGCGTGAAGCCCTGATTGAAAAAACACTGTTTACTGCATCACTATTTTTCATCCGCTTTGGTTTATTGAGTTTGAAACCCGCTTCCTGGCTAAAGAAGCGCTGCCAGATTAAAGGCTTAGATATATTACAAGGCCACATTGACGCTAATGAGAATGTCATATTGATGGTACCTCACTCCTGGGCGATTGATGTACCAGCCATTCTTCTTGCGTCTATGGATATGCCAGTATCTGCCATGGCAAAGAAACAAAAAAATGATGTTACTGATTGGCTTATGCACAAACAACGTGTTCAACACGGTGGCCGTGTATATGAACGTTCTGGTGGAATAAAACCATTTTTGAAATCAATTCGAGATGGCTATATCGGATACTACCTGCCAGACCAAGACCATGGCCCCGAACATAGTGTTTTTGTCGATTTTTTTGCGACAAGAAAAGCGACGCTGCCAGGCTTGGGGAAAATAGCGAAGCTATCTCGGGCAAAAGTCCTGCCATTGTTTGCATCAATGAATACCGAAGACGGCTCTTTTAATATCGAGATATTACCGGCTTTTGAACTCGATAAAGGCGAAGAGCAAGACGCAAGAACGTGTAATCAAGCGATCGAATATTTCGTTGGAGACAAGCCTGAACAGTACATGTGGATACTTCAGCTTCTGCACTCTCAAGAAGATGGCAATAATTACTACAACCTCTTCAAACCAAGATACAAAACAGACTGGCGCATAAAGTAATGAAAAAGATCCTAATTATTGGTCCTTCATGGGTTGGCGACATGGTTATGTCTCAATCACTCTATATTGTATTGAAGAAGCTTCACCCTGAAAGCCAAATAGATGTGATTGCTCCTGGATGGTGCAAACCAATCCTTGAACGTATGCCAGAAATACACCAAGCAATCGAGATGCCTATTGGCCATGGCGCATTTAATTTATTGGGTCGTCGAGAGATAGGTAAATCTTTGCGCGCAAACCAATATGACCACGCCTATATTTTACCGAAGTCTGCTAAGTCTGCCCTTATTCCTTGGTTTGCCAACATCCCACTGCGCACAGGTTGGAAAGGTGAGATGCGCTATGGCCTATTAAACGACCTGCGCCCAAATATGAAGTCATTTCAATTCATGGTTGAACGCTATGTTGCCCTAGCCTACACCGAAAAAGAGATGATTGACTCTTCATCATTGGGTGGCCTAGATACTCTTCCTCGCCCTCAATTATTCATTAATGAAACGGAACAAACAGCAACCATTGCCAAGTTTAACCTAGAGAATGACAGCTCAATTATTGGCTTATGTCCAGGTGCTGAGTTCGGCCCAGCCAAAAAATGGCCGGAAGAGCACTACGCAGAGGTTGCTACCAACATGAGCCAAGCGGGCAAACAAATATGGCTATTTGGCTCTCAAAAAGACTTGGAAACTTGTAACAACATCAGAGCATTAGTACCTAAAGAGCTGCAATACCGTATTCATGTTTTAGCTGGCCAAACAAGCTTAATTGAAGCTGTTGATTTATTAGGTGCGTGCGACACCGTGGTTGCCAACGATTCAGGTTTAATGCACGTCGCTGCTGCAGTCGGTTGCAATGTCGTTGCGGTATATGGTTCAACATCACCTAAATACACCCCGCCGTTAGCTGAGAAAGTCGAAATCGTTCATACTGACATCGATTGCCGCCCCTGCTTTAAGCGTGAATGTCCACTGGGGCATTTAAATTGCCTGAAGCAACTATCGCCCCAAAAAGTCATCAACAAAATAACTAATATCGAGTAAGGTTCAATGCAAATAGCTATCGTTGTTAATAGTTTGAAAATTGGTGGAATGGAAAGGGTTGCTGTCAACTTGGCAGACTCCTTTCTAGATGCAGGCCATAAGACCGATCTCATATATTTAAAGAATCGAACGTGCGAGCTCTCACCGAAGAACAAAGCTTTACCCATCCATCTATTCAATTTGAAGAAAAGCGTCTTCTCCACAGGTGTTGGGATTGTCTGGTTTATTATTTGTAAGCTTTTGAATTTAATCTCACGAAAAACATTCCCAATCTGGTTTGCTTACGCGGAAGCCCTTGCCTTTAAAAAACATTTGTGTGCATTGGAGAAAAAGAACGGGGAAAAATTTGACCTCGTCATTTTTCGTGGACAAGGTACGTTTGAGCACCTCTGGCCATTACAAGACGCCAGGTTTGTGTATGTATGCGAAAATGTTCAAAGAGCAGATATGTATGGTCCTTTATCTCGCTGGGTATTTAGCAAGCTATTTGATGAACGTAATGTCGCTTGCGTATCAGATGGCGCACTAAATAGCTTTCGAGATATGACGAAACTACACGGCATTACACCTCGAAAACCTGTCATGCTAAATAACCCGAATGATTTTCTACATATTCAGCAGCAAGCCACTTTACAAACTAATCCATTACACGAGAAACCGTATATCCTTGGGCTAGGTCGTATCGTTCCCCAAAAAAACTTCTCATTACTTGTCCAAGCGTATGACTATGCAATTAAAAACTTTAGTATCCAACAAGATTTAATACTCGTTGGCGATGGTAATGATCGTGCAACGGTCGAAAATGAAGTCTCTCGACTCGGCCTGAATGATAGAGTTCATTTCAAAGGTTCACAAACCAATCCTTTCCCTTGGTATCAACAAGCGGATCTTTACGTTTTAAGCTCAAAGCATGAAGGGTTGGGTATGGTTCTCATTGAATCGCTAGCTTGCGGGACAAAAGTCGTTTCAACAGACAGTCATGGCGGTGTTAGACAAATAATGAACGGAGAGCTTGAACCATTCTTATCCAAAGAAACGCCAGATTCACTGGGTACAACAATAAACGAGGCTCTGAACTTCAAAGAAAGTGAAGCGTTTAGTAACTTTGTACAAGATACATTAAAACGTTTTGACGGAAAAATTATCGTGGATAACTACTTGAAAGAGTTTACATAAGAATGCTTATTCGCATCATCTATACGCTCGTGCTTGCATTGGCCTCTCCGCTGTTGTTATTTGGGCTTTACAGAAAAAAGCCCGGTAAACCTTCATTTGGTAACAGATGGAAAGAGCACTTTGGTATTACCCCAACGTTAAGTACACAATCTCATCCGATTTGGATTCATGCAGTGTCTGTTGGTGAAACAATGGCTGCTATTCCTCTGATAAAAGAGATGAAAAAGAAAGATCCGAGCTTGCCAATCATTGTGACGACAACGACAAGTACCGGGGCAGAGCAAGTCGTGAAATTAGGCGATCTGGTCGAGCATCGCTATATGCCGATCGACTTCTCTTTTGCAGTAAAGCGCTTCCTCAAAGTCGTGAAGCCCCAGAAGATGTTGATAATGGAAACTGAGCTTTGGCCAAACACATTACATGTTGTTTCCAAAGCTAAAGTGCCGATTCATGTGTTAAACGCACGACTTTCTGAGAAGTCATTTAGGAATTACCGCAAGATCCAATGGCTGTTTAATTTACTTGCAAACAGTGTTACTCAAATTTGCTGTCAAAGCTCAGAAGATACCAAAAGGTTTAAAAACCTCGGGGTCAGTCCCGAAAAACTAACGACAACAGGTTCAGTGAAGTTTGATATCCATGTAGACCAAAACATCCTTGACCAGGGTAAGTTACTAAGAGAAAGGTTGGGGAATAACCGCCCTGTTTGGATTGCAGCCAGTACTCATAAGGGCGAGGATGAGCAAATTATTTACGCTCATAAACGTCTACTTGAGACTCACCCAAATGCTTTACTCGTCTTAGTGCCTCGTCATCCAGAACGTTTTGAATCCGTATTCCAACTTTGTATGAATGAGAAGTTCCATATAGAAAAGCACTCCCACAAAGCGCCGAGTGTTAGCCCAGAGACTTCAGTGTATATCGGTGATGTCATGGGGCAAATGCTGACGCTCATTGGTGCTTCTGATCTATGTTTTATGGCTGGCAGCTTAATTGGCAACAAAGTTGGTGGGCATAATATGCTTGAACCTGCTATTTTAGGTGTACCTATCATTACGGGTTCTAGCTTCTTTAACTTCCTAGAGATCGTTAATAGTTTGAAAGAACTAGGTGGGATTGAGATAGTTAACACCTCAGATGAGCTCGCCCTCACCCTTCAGTCTTTGCTTGAAAAAGACGAACAACGTACACAATTAGCTAAGCAGGCAAAGCTGTTTGTAGACCAAAACAGCGGTGCTATTCAAAAGACATTAGAAGAGCTCGCCCTATGATTCACAATAACCCATTAATTTCCGTCATTATTCCCATTTATAACGTAGAAGAGTATCTAGCGGAGTGTTTAGAATCGGTTATTCGACAGACCTATAAGAACATTGAAGTTTTGTGTGTGATTGATGGTTCGAGAGACAACTCGCAAACCATTGCGGAAAAATATGCCACCTCCGATTCAAGACTTAACGTCATCCTACAGGAAAACCAAGGCCTTTCGAGCGCTCGCAACACGGGGATCGATGTAGCTAAAGGTGACTATATTTTCTTGCTCGATTCGGATGACTGGCTTGTCGATGATGCGTTAGAAAACCTAATAAATGCCTCTTTGAAACACAACAAACATATCGTAACTGGTGGGATCATTTCATTTGAACATGATACAAAAGTAGAGTCTCCATATAAAAAGAATCGGAAGATAGGCGCACTGACTTTGTCTGGTACAAACTTCTTTAGTGTCGAGGTCATGGCATGGAATAAACTTTACCACAAGAGTGTTCTTGAGGGCCGGCGCTTCACACCAAAACTGATCCATGAAGATGAAGACTTTTATTGGCGCACCATGCCATACTATCGAGATGTGTTTGCAATTCCTCAAGAGATTATCTTCTATCGAAAGCGCAGTAATTCGATCATGAGTAACAAACGCAGAGACGAACAGTATCAAGAAAACTACATCACTATTATTGATGCTGCTTTCCAAGAAAGAACTAAACATAAAGACCTTAACTTTGCCTTTAGAAAGTGCGCTATCAAGTACTTACATCAACTAAAAGCTAAGCAAGCACCTTTTGAAAAGTATGAAGCTCATGTTTCAAATGAGTATAACCTAAAGGACAATAAGCTCACCAAACTCACCACGAAACTGATCGGAGTGTTTTCATAGTGAAGAAGTCGATAGATGAATTAAAGAAAAAACTACGAAGAGCATATTTGGGAACTGAAGAGTTTTCGATTATCAGTGATAACTGCTGGGGTGGCTTTATGCACCAGCACTTAGGGGTACCTTATAAAAGCCCGTTTGTTGGACTCTTTATCTTTTCTCCTGATTACCTGGTCATGCTACGTGATCTAAAATACTACTTATCTCAAGCTGATCTGACGTTTATCTCTCATGATGAATCTAAGTACAAAGAAGAAGTGGTCAAAAATGGTGAGTACAACAAATACCCTATAGGTATTCTCGGAGAGAAGGTCGAGATTCATTTCTTGCACTATACCGATCAATATGAAGCACAAGAGAAGTGGGAAAGAAGGCTAAAACGAATAAAATGGGAGAATCTACTCATTAAGTTTAGTGACCGAGATATGTGTACACCTTCATTGCTAAATGAATTTCATCAACTTCCTTACCATCAAACCTTGTCATTTAGTGTCAAACCTACAGGACATCCAAATAATTATAACTTTGACACACAGGCTAACGAGTGGAAAGCATTTAAGAAGTTTGTTTCTCCTACTAGGCTGTTAAAGAAGCACTTAGCTCCTAAACGTAAGTAGAGGCTGCTTTAATGGTATCTAATGATTAAGGCCTTTTTGTGTTGCACACAAAAGAGCCTTAGAATTAGCTCTAGGAATAATGAACTGTATTTAGTTACTTTTAAAAGCTGATTTTATTTTCTTCTTCAACTCTTTTCTTCTCTTTTTAAGCGACAGTTTAAAGAAGTAAAGTTTATCTTTAAACTTCATTTTGTAAGCTTCACTTACCATTCCATTTTTAGCTTTAAAATAGTTTACCGCCCGAATATCTCGCTTATCTTTGTTTTCATCACGATTGGTTTTAAATCCTAGAATCTCATTCAAAGATATAAATCTATAACCCATTATACTATAAGTTAATGATGGGTCTTCGAAGTATAAAGCCAAATCACTTGGGTACCAGTGCATATAATCATTGTGTAACCCAACTTCTTCTGAGTGTTTAGCGTTGGCGTCGATACTTATAACGTCAATGTCGTTTGCTTCTCGCATTGAAAAAAGCTCTAGAGCTATACTACCGGTAAAGACACTCTGGTTTTTGTAATCAACACCAATTGAATCTATGCATTTAGCGACCGTTTTTAATCTCAGTCTGTTCAAAATAACTTTCGCAAAGGGCATCAGAGTGATTTTGACTATATCTTTTGTTTCTTCAACATTATCTGTTGAATGAATAGAATGCTTGCCACCACCACATATTTTCCGAATACTTTCTTTTAATTCTATATCTCTCGTTTCTCCTCGCGTTTCAAAGATCATGAACTTTGTAGGTTGCCCAAATTTAAAGCAATGTTTTCCTTTTCGCCTTGCGCCTTGCCAAGCCTCTCCACTCTTCCCTGTCCATTCTTCATTTTTATACGCGATTGCACATAGAGTATTGATGCCATTTTTACTCAAATTCAGCGAGTATGTGTACACGAGAGTATCACCGTATTCCTTTATAATATCTTTGTACTTGTGCACTCCATTTGGCCATACTACCGCGACTCGCAGAGTTGAATCAAAATCTAAAGCTATTGTTGCCAACTTCTGAATCAGGTCTAAATTAGCCCCATGCTTCTCAAAGTGTTTTAGGCCATATTCAGCCTCTACCTCATTAACAACCACTGTCTTAACATTTCGATTTAACAAAGCTAGGATCGCAATACGATGAGCGCCATCTAAAGGGGTGCTGTTCCCAGATATGGGGATATACTGTAAGTCTTCGTCATAGTTTTCCTGCAGTTCAAAGAATAACGTTTTAAAACTATCGACAAAGTCTTGAGCGCTCGACTTATTGCTATCTCCGGGCTCTATGAACGTGTTTTTGGTGAAGATTTTGATCGTTTCTAAATACAAATCCTGATAATATTTCTCACGCTCGCTATCAGAGTTAAGCCAGGCCTCAGCAAGTTTCATTTTGACATAGATATCCACACGTCTATGAGAAAGCAATTCTCTTGCTGGAATTGTTTCTATATCATATTGAGAGCTATTAAGTTTACTATGAAACCTTGAATCTATTTTTTCTGAGACTTGTTCTTTGCTAATCTTCACTACTACACCTATATAAATCCTTACCAATACTAAGCTACTATCGGAATTAACTCAGCTTATCAAACCCTATAGCTTCTTGATAACTAGAAACTATATACTCAAAACAGTTCTCTTCCCAGTAAATTGAATTTTTATCCATTTCTTTATGAAAGGAACGCAAGAGCCTGTCTAAGTTATTTTTCTTCCATTCTTCGCCTTGCTTTACATGGCACTTGTCAAAGTCAATAACCCACACCCTATCGTCCACATCAATAAGAATATTATGGATATTTAAGTCGGTATGATTGACCTGCGCTTTATGCATTTTAGCGATTTCTACGCCAATCGCATAATACGTACTATCAGACAGTGACTGCTCTTCAAGAATCGCTACTAAGTCCCTAGCGTTGGGGATTTTTTCACTCAAAAGATCCGCTTGATAGGTGACACCATTTCTCACCACTCGAGCAGCAATCGGCTTCGGCACATTAACTCCCGACTTCTTAAGCACTTTAAGCAGTTCGAACTCTTGATAACTTCGGGTTTTCTCATCACCAAAGTACAGGTAACTATCTTTTACAAGCTTACTAAATAAGCCACCACGACGGTAATGACGCAGTGCTGCTTGAATAGTGTCTAACTCAACAAACCACGTTGTACCGCGCCCTGTTGCACTACCAATGATTTTATCTTGCTGCTGCCAGTATTCGGCATCAAAGGCACACTTTACCTGTTCTTGTGAAATTAATGATTCGTCAAACCAAATCACTTGATTGTCAAAGTTAAGCGTTTGCATCCTATCTACCTACTTAATTGCTTAGTTTTATTTTACATTCCCCTAGCCCAACTGCATAATTCTTATTAATCAATTTGATAGAGTTCACGTCATGCCTTTGTTCGAATCTGCCCCTAGATCACTCTGTATTTTGCGACTTTCTGCGATTGGTGACGTATGCAACACCATAGCTACTGTTCAAGCTATTCAAAAGCAATGGCCAGAGACTAAGGTCACTTGGATCACCGGAAAGCTAGAAGCTCAACTGCTTGCTGCAATCGAAGATGTTGAAGTGCTCACCTTTGACAAAAAGGCAGGCCTTGAAGGCTACAAGTCGTTATGGCGCCAGCTCAAAGGTCGTGAATTTGATGCGCTACTTCACATGCAATACGCACTTCGGGCAAGCTTTGCCACTCTAGGTATTAAAGCTAAGTATAAGCTAGGGTTTGCTATCGATCGTAGCCAAGACTTTCAAACTCTGTTTACCAATACCAAAGTGACCTCTCCTTCATCTTTACATGTCGCTGATGGATTAATGGCCTTTGCTCAACATATAGGTGTTCGAGATACGTCACTGAGTTGGTCTCTATCGTATACAGAATCAGACAGCGAATGGGCGCTTCAGCAGCTCAATTCAAATAAACCTAACCTATTACTTGTGCCTGGAGCGAGTAAAGCTTACAAAAACTGGCATGCTCAAGGCTATATTGATGTAATTCACCATGCTAAGAAAGCTGGTTGGAGCGTTATACTGGCAGGCAGTCCTGCGAAAGTTGAAATCGACCTAGCAGAAGAAATACAGAGAAAACTAACAGAACCTTGCCTGAACTTAGTTGGACAGAGCTCTATCATGCAAATGTTGGCGTTGATTGATAAAGTAAATATGGTGATAGCTCCAGATACGGGGCCAACACACATTGCTAATGCTATGCAAACACCTGTGATTGGCCTCTATGCACACCATAACCCAGCGCGAGTAGGGCCATATCGTTACCTGAGCTATGTGGTATCAGTTTATGAAGAAGCCATTTTCTCTGAGACAGGGAAAAATAGCCAAGAGCTCGATTGGCGAACTCGCGTCAAAGACAAAAACGCAATGGATAGAATTCCATCATCTAAAGTAATAGAAAGATTCAACAATGTCGCTGACAACATTCTTAATAAAAAATAGGTTAACCAATGATAACAGGCGTAGTAATAACTCTAAATGAAGAAAAAAATGTTGAAGAATGCATCCTTTCATTACAAAGAGTATGTGATGAAGTGATTATCGTTGATTCAGAAAGCACAGATAATACAGTGGAGTTAGCATTTCAACTGGGCGCAAAGGTAATCTCGCAACCTTATCTAGGTGATGGCATCCAAAAAAATGTAGGCTTAGACTATGCTAGCAATAACTGGATACTTAGTATTGACGCTGATGAACGCCTCACCGATGAGTGTGTAGACTCAATCAACGCACTAAACCTAAAACAGACCGAACATGACGCATTTGCTTTTCGTCGACGAAACTATATTGGTAGTCGTTGGATTAAACAGTGTGGTTGGTACCCCGACTTTTGTATCCGTTTATATAATCACAATAAAACCCGCTTTTCAGCAGTTAAACAACATGCATCAGTTCAAGCAAATAACCCTTGCCAACTTGATGCCGATCTAATTCATTATTCATTCGAAAACCTTGGACAACTTTTCGCTAAGCCGGGGAGAGACTTTAGCGGACGAGCAGCAAAGATAATGTATCAAAAAGGTAAAAGAGCAAATTCAATGTCACCATTTATACATGGTTTAAGTGCCTTTATTCGAAAGTTTGTTTTTCAGAAAGGTTTCTTAGGGGGCACTGATGGGATGACCGTTGCGTTAAGCTCCGCGGTAAATAGCTATTTAAAATATGCCAAACTACTAGAGATGCAACGCGATCCAAAAGTCTTAGAGAAAACTGACTTCAATAAGGTCTGGTAGAATGCATATTTGTCACGTAAATTTAGCGTCAGGCTATCATGGAGGAGAAAACCAAACTCTCACTTTGATCAAACATCAAATAGAGCTAGGCTACTCGCTTACGATAGTTGCTAACCCCACTAGTCCTTTTTATACCGCAGTTAGTCAACTAAGCTGTAAATTGGTGCCGTCAACACACTACCTTAAAGAGCATTCTAGATCTATTACTGACGGCTGTGAACTGATTCATGTGCATGAAGGAAGGGCTATCTATTGGGCGTTAATTCAAAGCATGCTCTATAAAATCCCATATATAATTACACGTCGAATTGACAACTCTCTTAAGAAAAGGTTCTTCGCAAATCTAGCCTACTCAAGAGCTTCTTCGATTGTAGGTCTAAGTTCAGAGATAGTTAACGAGATCAAAGATAAATATCCTCATAAAAACATTAGTAAAATTGCAAGTTCTCCGGTCAGTTACGATGTAAATGACCGGGACCTTGAAAAGTTAAAGCAAAGATTTGAAAATAAGTTTCTGATTATCCATGCTGCAAACATGGTTAAACACAAGGCGTTTGATGTGTCTATAAAAGCAATGAAACAGCTACCTGAGACCCATGCTCATATACACCTTGCGCTTCTCGGTGATGGAAAGGAACGAGATGATTTGGAGAGGCTAGCTAATGGCGCCACGAATATCAGCTTTGAAGGTAAACAATCGAACATGGGAGATTGGTTTGCAGCCGCCCAATTACAGATACACCCATCACATAGTGAAGGTTTAGGATCTGTTATCTTGGAAGGTATTAAAGCTGGACTACCTGTAATTGCTACAAATACAGGAGGGATACCAGATATAATAACTCATGGTTCAAGCGGCTTACTCATAGATACAGATGATCCGATAGCTTTAGCAAATGCCATTGTGAAAATTGAACAAAGTGTAAGTCTTCAAGCAACGCTAATAACCGGTGGGCAAGAGAAAATAAAAATTTTTGATATTGGCTCAGCAGCTAAGAAATACGAAAATATTTATAAAAAGGTAAAAAAATGAAACATGTAATTTACCCAGGAACTTTTGACCCCTTAACCAATGGACACCTTGATATTATCGAGCGCACATCTGGCATGTTTGAGTCTCTAGTTATAGGCGTAGCCGCAAGCCCGTCAAAAAAAACCATGTTTAGCCTAAATGAGAGAGTAAATCTAGTTCAAAAGTCATGTAAGCATCTCACAAATGTCTCTGTTGTTGGCTTTAGTGGTTTACTAGTAGATTTCGCGAGAGAGCAAGAAGCAAATATTCTAATTCGAGGCTTACGCACTACTATGGACTTTGAGTATGAGTTTGGTTTAACTAGTATGTATAGAAAGCTCCTTCCTGAGCTTGAAAGTATTTTCTTAACCCCAAGTGAAGAGTATGCATTTCTTTCATCAACAATCGTCCGAGAAGTTGCAATACATAAAGGAAATGTCGCTCAATTTGTACCTTCCCCTGTTAATCAAGCTCTCTTACACAAGCTAAAGTCATGAGAAAATTAAAGTATTACTTATCAAATAGTTTATTTACTATTTTACCTGCTGTTGTTTTTCGCCAATACGCAAAAAAAACTTTAGATTCTGTATGTAAATACGATCAAAATTATATTCAACAACGCGTTGATTATTATTGTAAACTTCAATCCAACTTTAAGTTTTCTGAAACAAACTCAACACTCGTACAAAACTTCACGAAGACAGGTGGCACAACTTATTACTATGATTTACTCAAAGTCGTTAAAGCTTTTCCCAGTAAATATGCGTTTAACTATGTTAATGGTGATGTAACTACAGTCCCCAAAGAACCTAGTTTTTTAAAGAGTCGTCCGATCGAAGGAGACAATAATAACTCGATCATCCTCAAGCTCAACGCAATCAGACACTATATTTTTATAGATAAAGATAAATCATATAGAAGTAAGAAGAATATGGTAGTTTGGCGTGGGGCTGGTTTTCGCCCTAACCGCAGAGCGCTATTAAAAAAACATTTCGAACACCCAAAATGCAATATTGGACGAGTAGATGCACATATAGCGCAAGGAGAGCAACGAAAATATCTAATCTCTCCAATGACCATAGCTCAACAACTTGAATATCGCTACATCCTCAGTCTTGAAGGAAAAGATGTTGCTACAAACTTAAAATGGATTATGTCTTCAAATTCTCTCTGTATTACCACTAAGCTAAGATACGAAACTTGGTTTATGGAAGGAAAACTCAAACCAGGAATCCATTTCGTAGAAGTAAAAGAAGACTTCTCTGATCTAATTGAAAAAATGGAATATTACGATAAACACCCTGATGAAGCAGAGCAGATTATAAAAAACGCTAACCAGTGGGTAGACCAATTTAGAGACCAAAAGCGAGAACGTCTGATCTCACTTCTGGTCGCACAGAAATACTTCAATAAATCAGGGCAAATGTAACTTTGCCCTTTCTCATCTGAAGTGTCTACTTTTGACACTCACTGCAAAAAAACGTATTTCTTTGCCCTATTTTCAATTCTTGAATAAGAGCTTCACAATTAGGGCACTTTTCGCCTGCTTTTCCATAAACTTGTAGCTCTTGTGCGAAGTATCCTGGTTTACCATCTGCTTGAGCGAAGTCTTTTAGTGTAGTGCCACCTTGTTTAATAGCAGTAGCAAGTACTTGTTTGATCTCATCGGTTAACAAGATCCATTCGGCTTTGGTCACTTTGTTTGCCGATCGTAACGGGTGGATTTTTGCAGAGAACAAGGCTTCGTTAGCGTAGATATTCCCGACACCGACCACTACTTTGTTGTCCATGATGAACTGCTTGACTGCGACTTTACGCTTTTCTGCTTTCTCAGCGATGTAATCAGCGTTAAAGTCGTCCGTTAACGGCTCAGGACCAGAACCAAGCAACACAGAGTGGACTTCATCAGGCGCCGACCACAACCAAGCGCCAAAGCGGCGAGGGTCGTTGTAGCGTAGTACTTTTCCATTAGTGAGCTTAAGATCCACGTGATCGTGCTTGGCTGCTGGAAAGTCAGCGTCTAATACGCGTAGTGAGCCAGACATACCAAGGTGAACAATGGCAGTGCCAGTATCCGTTTCAATCAATAGGTACTTTGCACGGCGCGAGATGGAGCGAATCATCTGCCCTTCTAATGCTTTTAACTCTTGTGGGATATCCCAACGCAGCTTGGGCGTGCGAAAAGTAAGAGTTTTAATGGTCTCACCGACTAAATGAAGCGAGATCCCCATTCTGCTTACTTCGACTTCGGGTAATTCAGGCATAGTTAGTCGTCCGATTTAGATGAGTGGTTAGCGTTAAAGCTTGGAAACAGGTAGCTCTCTTCAATAGACACCGCCAACCACTGATCATTCCAGTTTTTTAACAACCAGAACTCAGGCAATTGATAATAGGTAATACGCTGGGGCTCTTCTTGGTCTTGATACCATACTTCGATGGTGTGTGGTGTATTTAACCGAGGCGTAAGGTCTGTGTAGGTCTGTGAGTCGACTTCCGTGCCCACAAGCTCTTTCCAACGTTGTGACAGCTCTTGTGCATTGGTGGCTTGAGGAAAGTCAGTATCTTCGAACTGGTAAACCCATTGATTATCTTGTTGAATGACAGACCACTTAGCAAAGTGTAACGCTTGAAGCTTTGCTGTTGGGTTCAGGAGATAAGGATAAGGGCTATCAACCTGCGGTTCAGGCTCGATAAGGTACGCTTTGATCAATGTTGGAAGGTTTAACACGCCAATAAAAGCGATCACACTGAACATGAGTATGTTGTTCCACCGGCGTCCACGATATCTCATCTGATTCTGCTCATCTAACCTATTGAACATTCAGTATATCGTGAAAGTGGCAATACTTTCTATGTTGTACAGATTTCTATCTATCAGAGGCTATATCAAGCAAGAATAATTGAGTTCCTCAAATTTTAGATATAAAAAAACCCAGCGATTAAACTGGGTTTTTCAATTCTTTCTTCTACTGAAGAAGAGCAAAAAAAGCATCAATTACTTGATTTTAGCTTCTTTGTACATAACGTGTTGGCGAACTACTGGATCAAACTTTTTGATCTCAAATTTGCCTGGCATGTTACGCTTGTTCTTATCAGTTGTGTAGAAGTGACCAGTACCTGCAGAAGATACTAGACGAATTTTCTCACGAATGCCTTTAGCCATTGCTTAATTCCTCTTAAACGTTTTCGCCACGTGCACGGATATCAACAAGAACAGCATCGATGCCTTTCTTATCAATGATACGCATGCCTTTAGCAGTTAGACGTAGTTTAACAAAACGTTTTTCGCTCTCTACCCAGAAACGATGAGTTTGTAGGTTCGGCAGAAAACGGCGCTTAGTAGCATTGCGTGCGTGTGAACGGTTGTTACCCGTTACTGGACGCTTACCAGTTACTTGGCATACTCGGGACATGAATGTCTTCTCCAATCGTTTCAGCTCGATATCAACCTTGGTGGCCGAACCTCTCTATCAATTAAAATAGAAGGTAAAAACCGTTATGGAAAATCCATACAAGGCTATCAAAGGTCGCGCATTATACTAACTTGACACGCATTGCTCAAGACCCGAACAGATCCTTTTTACGGATTTCGTGATCTTTTTTTGTGCAGCGCAGCTTGCTTGAGTAATCAGAGCTGATTTTAGGTCTAAAAATGTGGGCGGAATAATAGCAGATTTAACGCAACTAACAACCTAAAATGTGATTCAAATCCATCCACGCTCTGCAAAAGAGACAACTTCGCCATCTCCAACGACAAAATGGTCGAGAACTCGGATGTCCACCAGCGCTAATGCGTCGGTTAATCGGCGTGTAATCCGCCTATCCGCTTGGCTGGGCTCAGCAACACCTGAAGGATGGTTATGAGCTAAGATTAATGCCGCCGCATTATGATGAAGTGCCCGTTTAACCACTTCCCGCGGGTAAACCGATGCGGCATCGATGGTTCCTTCAAACATCACCTCGTCCTTTATTACCCTATTTTGGTTATCGAGGAACAATATATAGAAGGCTTCTCGCTGGCGATCACGCAACATGCTCGAAAGATAAAGCTTAGTATGGCTAGGGCTCGTAAGCGCATCTCCACGAGATAAAGTCTCTGCTAGATAACGCTGCGTCATCTCTAATACAGCCTGCAATTGAACATACTTGGCCTGCCCCATCCCTTTATGAGCACAAAACTCTTCCTGTGTTGCTGAAAAAAGATGACGGAGTGAGCCAAAGTCTTTGATCAACTTGTCAGCGAGTTCCAAGACGTTCATTCCTTGTGTCCCTGTTCGCAGGAATATCGCGAGCAGTTCAGCATCACTCAAAGAATCAGGCCCTCTATTTAATAGCTTTTCTCTCGGCATCGATTCGGCAGGCATTTTATCTATTGGCATATAAAAGCTAATCACTAGTCATGAACACGATCCACCACCTTAATGAGATCGTAATCGGAGATCCTTCGGTAGAGATAAAAGGAAACGAGTCACTAGCAAAACCGTGTAATTGATAAGTTTGATAACACCAACTTGATGAGCGTCAAATCTGTTCTAATTCTGCTTCTAGGCACTAATCCTTTGTTCTGATATCGTAAGTCCCAGAGAAATTAAGGAACAGAATCATGCAAACATTGGTTAATCAACTGGATAACGCTGACCTACAAGGCCTAGCTGGGAAAAAAATCCTACTTGGCATTAGTGGTGGTATCGCTGCGTATAAATGTGCCGAACTGACTCGACGCTTAATTGAACGTGGGGCGCAAGTACAAGTCGTGATGACAAATGCAGCCAAGGAGTTCATTACTCCTCTCACCATGCAAGCCGTCTCTGGCAGGCCAGTGTCTGATAGTTTGCTTGATCCTGCTGCTGAGGCTTCCATGGGCCACATTGAGCTCGCAAAGTGGGCTGACTTAGTATTACTAGCGCCAGCAACCGCAGACCTGATTGCTCGTATGACAGCGGGCATGGGTAACGACCTACTGACCACTTTGGTTTTAGCAACCGATGCGCCAGTTGCGGTATCTCCGGCAATGAACCAACAAATGTACAGCCACCCTGCGACTCAAGAGAACATTGCGACACTAAAACGTCGTGGTTGTGAAGTTTGGGGGCCAGCGGCTGGCGAGCAAGCGTGTGGTGATGTCGGTATGGGTCGTATGTTAGAGCCAATGCAGCTCGTGCATCGCTGTGAAGACTTCTTCCAACCTAAGCCACTTGCTGGCCGTTCTGTGCTTATTACTGCAGGGCCGACTCGTGAAGCGATTGACCCGGTGCGTTACATTACCAACCACAGCTCGGGCAAGATGGGCTATGCACTGGCTGAAGCAGCCGCGAAACAAGGCGCAACAGTGACTCTAATCAGCGGCCCTGTTTCATTAGCAACGCCAAATAAAGTTAATCGTATTGATGTCGACAGCGCACAACAGATGTTTGATGCCGTTACTGCTAACGCTTCTCAACACGATATTTTCATCAGCTGCGCCGCAGTTGCCGATTACCGCCCTGAGACCATTGCAGACCAAAAGCTTAAAAAGGTCGACGGTAAAGACGACATGACCATTCAAATGGTTAAGAATCCAGATATCGTCGCTTCTGTCGCTTCAATGACGGAAGGACGCCCATTTACTGTCGGCTTCGCAGCAGAAACTCAAGATGTTGAGAAATACGCGCGTGGCAAACTGGAAAGAAAAAACCTCGACATGATTTGCGCCAACGATGTCTCAGTCGAAGGGCAAGGCTTCAATAGCAATAGCAATGAGCTGCACCTTTATTGGAAAGGCGGCGATAAATCTCTGCCACTGGAAAGCAAAGACACACTTGGTTTCCAGATCCTCGATCAGATCCAACAGCTTATTAATGTATAAACGCACAAATTTGCTCTGATAATCTGCTGACACCTCTCGATTCTGTTGACCTAGGGCTTACAAAACTAGGAAACAGAATTGAATGGTGTTTATAATCCTTCTTCACTCAATCCTCATCTTTAGGAAAGGAAGTAAATAGATGGCTGGTACTCGAAAATCAAACCGTCGTGAAGAAATCCTACAAGCTCTCGCACAAATGTTGGAATCGACCGAAGGTGCTTCTCGTATCACAACGGTAAAGTTGGCCAAGCAAGTGGGTGTTTCTGAAGCTGCGTTATACCGCCACTTCCCAAGCAAAGCCCGCATGTTTGAAGGCCTGATCGAGTTCATTGAAGAAGCGTTGATGTCTCGAATCAACCGTATTCTGGATGAAGAGAAAGACACGCTAGAGCGCATACGCCTAGTACTACAACTTATCTTAGTTTTCTCAGAACGTAACCCAGGCCTGACTCGAATTTTATCTGGTCATGCTCTAATGTTTGAAAATGAACGCCTGCGTGATCGCATCAACCAACTTTTCGAACGCATTGAGACGCAACTTCGCCAGATCCTGCGTGAAAGAAAGCTTCGTGAAGGGAAATCATTCCCGGTTGATGAGAAAATCTTAGCCGCTCAACTGCTCGGTCAAGTTGAAGGCAGCTTGAATCGATTTGTTCGCTCAGACTTCAAATATCAACCAACAGAAAACTTTGATGCTTATTGGGCACTGCTAAGCGCTCAGATTAAGTAGCAATCAAATTAAGTGGCAATCAAATCTTAAGTGATGGTTATGACGACGAAAACTTCTCCGACAAACAGCACTGCACAACACGTGATTACTAAGCCGCCTTTTACTCTAGCTCTACTTCACCCTAAATATTGGGGTGTATGGTTTGGTTTTGGGTTATTGGCGCTTATTGTTAACGTTCTCCCTTATCGCCTCTTACTGCTGTTAGGCCGATCGTTAGGCTCTTTGGGTGCTCGCTATGGTAAAAAGCGCGTCGCGGTAGCAACACGTAACTTGGAGCTCGCCTTCCCAGCCAAGCCAGCAGACGAAGTTGCAGCAATGGTCAGTGAGAACTTCAAGAACACCGGTATGGCACTGATCGAAACCGGTATTACCTGGTTTTGGCCGACGTGGCGTTTCAAGCGAATCCTAGTAGATAAAGACACTCAAATGCTGCGTACACATAAAGCCAACGGCAAAGGTGTTCTGCTGTGTTGTGTGCATGCCTTGAACCTAGAGATCACTGCGCGAGCAATGGCTGTTCTCGGTATTTCAGGTTTAGGTGTTTATCGCCCGCACAACAATCCGGCTTATGAATTCATTCAATACCGTGGTCGTACTCAAAACGGCAACCGCCTGATTCACCGTAAAGACGTGAAGCGTATGATTCGAATCCTGCGTCAGGGTGAGATCCTTTTCTACCTTCCGGATCATGATTACGGCCGTAACAAAGCAGTGTTTGTGCCTTTCTTCGCGGTAGAAGATGCGTGTACTACCACAGGTACCAGCATTCTTGCGTACACCAGCCGATGCGCACTTGTTCCGGGTTCAGGTTTTAGAAATGCCGACGGCAAGTATGAAATCATGGCCGACGAGTCAATTGAAGATAACTATCCACAAAAAGATGAGAAAGCCGCCGCTGCCTACATGAACAGCTATCTTGAGAAGATTATCTTAAGAGCACCAGAACAGTGGATGTGGCTACACAAACGCTTCAAGACCATGGAAGATCCAGAAGCTGAACGCGGCATTCGTTATAAATAGAGTAGCCGCTACAAATAGAGCGACTATTTCTTAGATAAGAAAACAGCTCACTTCAATAGAAAAGTAAAAGGCCCGAAAGATATTTATCTCTCGGGCCTTTTTGATTTTTCGATTCTAAACTTAGAACGCTAAACCGTTAGGTTCGACGCTTCAAGAATTAGATTCCGTATTGAGCGCGGTACGCTTTTACTGACTCTAGGTGTGCTGCGTCTGTGCCTTTTTCTTCAAGGAAAGTCACCAAGTCAGTCAGGCTAACGATTGAGATGATTGCACAACCAAAGTCACGCTCAACTTCTTGAATTGCAGACAGCTCGCCTTTGCCCTTCTCTTGACGGTCGATAGCAACAAGCACGCCCGCTAAATCAGCGCCATTTGCTTGGATGATTTCCATCGACTCACGAATCGCAGTACCTGCAGTGATCACATCGTCTACCAGCATGATACGGCCTTCCAGTGCGCTACCGACAAGGTTGCCGCCTTCACCGTGGTTTTTCGCTTCTTTACGGTTAAAGCAGTAAGGCGTGTCCACATCGTGGTGATCGGCAAGTGCAACCGCTGTTGTTGTTGCGATTGGGATGCCTTTGTATGCAGGGCCAAATAGTACATCGAACTCAATACCTGAATCGGCCAATGCTGCTGCGTAGAAGCGACCTAAGCGTGCTAGGTCACGACCTGTATTAAACAATCCAGCATTGAAGAAGTAAGGGCTCTTGCGGCCAGACTTTAAAGTAAACTCACCAAACTTAAGTACTTCTTTCTCTAGTGCAAATTCAATAAATTCACGTTGATATGCTTTCATGTTTTTCCTCTACGTTTATTCAATAAAACTTAACTTACGCTCTGTACTACTCTTTCGAGTTTTACAGACAAAAAAATAGCCCCTTAAAAAAGGAGCTATCTAAAAACTATTCTGCTAACGCCGACTTCTGCGCTTCAACAATATCAGCAATACCCTTATTCGCCAGGGCTAAAAGCTGCATCAGCTCTTCGTGGCTGAACGGTTCACCTTCTGCAGTGCCTTGAATCTCAATCATCTTGCCGTCTTCCGTCATTACAACGTTCATGTCGGTATCGGCTGCTGAGTCTTCAACGTACTCAAGGTCACACAGTGCTTGTGCACCAACGATGCCCACTGAAACTGCCGCTACGTGGCCTTTCATTGGATTCTTTTTCAGTTTGCCGCTTGCTAGTAGGCTGTTGATAGCATCAGCCATTGCAACGCTTGCACCTGAGATAGAAGCAGTACGAGTACCGCCGTCTGCTTGGATAACATCACAATCGACAGTGATCATAATTTCACCCATTACTTTCAGGTCAACAACAGCACGTAGGCTACGAGCGATCAGACGTTGGATTTCCATCGTACGACCACCTTGCTTGCCGCTCGCCGCTTCACGACGGTTACGAGTGTGCGTTGCACGTGGCAGCATGCCGTATTCAGCCGTTACCCAACCCTTTCCTTGGCCTTTTAACCAACGCGGTACGTTTTCTTCTACCGTCGCATTACATAGAACTTTAGTGTTGCCGAACTCAACTAATACAGAACCTTCAGCATAAGCTGTGTAGTTACGAGTAATTTTAATTGGACGAATTTGATCTACAGCGCGGTCATTTGGACGCATTGGTATCTACCTTATTAACAGTCTGAAGTGATTTACTATCGAAAGAGTGCATCACCTAAGAAAGGGGTGAGACAGTTTTGATTGGGGCAAGATTATATAGCAGTTTATCGTGCAAAGCTATTTACCGTTCAAAGCTATTTATCACGAAAGGCTATTTACAGTGAAAAGCGACAGGCTTCGAGAGCACACCATATCGTGATACTATGCGTGCGCGTTATTTTCAGAATGATAAAAGACAGGAAAATTCGATGATTTATAGTATGACCGCGTACGCACGCAAAGAAGTAAAAGGCGATTGGGGCAGCGCAGTATGGGAAATCCGTAGTGTAAACCAACGCTACCTAGAAACTTACTTCCGTATGCCTGAACAGTTCCGTGGTTTAGAGCCAATCTTGCGTGAGCGTTTCCGTAAGCGTCTAGCGCGCGGTAAGGTTGAATGTAACCTACGCTTTGAAGCAAACCCTGCTGCAAAGGGCGAACTAAGCATTAACGAAGGTTTGGCTCAGCAAGTAATCAATGCGGCGAACCAAGTAATGACGATGACTGGCGAAGAGAGCCGTTTGAACCCATTCCAAGTCATGAACTGGCCTGGTGTGATGGAAACGCCAGAGCAAGACATGGATGCCATCAACAAAGACCTACTTGAAGCATTCAACGATGCTATCGCAGAGTTCATTGATGCTCGTGCTCGTGAAGGTGAGAACATGAAGGCGCTAATCGTACAGCGCTTAGATGCAATCACTGAAGAAGTAGTGAAAGTTCGTGCACGCATGCCTGAGATCCTAGAGTGGCAACGTGAGCGTCTTCTTACCAAATTTGAAGATGCGAAAATCGAACTGGAAGGTTCTCGTGTTGAGCAAGAGCTTATCCTACTTGCGCAGAAGTCAGACGTAGCAGAAGAGCTAGACCGTCTAGATTCTCACGTGAAAGAAGCAAATGCAGTACTGAAGAAAGGTGGCGCTTGTGGCCGTAAGCTAGACTTCATGATGCAAGAGTTCAACCGTGAGTCAAACACGCTAGCGTCTAAGTCTATCAGCACAGACATCACAGCATCAGGCGTAGAGCTTAAGGTTCTTATCGAACAGATGCGTGAGCAAATTCAGAACATTGAATAACAGTCTGTAAGCTGTACACGATAAAGAATAATCAGCTTAATCAGTGTTGATTAGATCAAAAGGAGCTCCTAATTTTAGGGGCTTTTTTTTATGGATACAGTAATAGTAATCAGGATGAGCAAGTGACTGGTTGTTACGTAGAAGGTTGAGTTAGAGCAAAGAACAGATACAACGATAGTTAGAACGAGATAACGGACGTAAAACAGGATTTTTGAATACTTAGAGAGGGTATTGCTAATGGAGAAGAGTGTTGTGGTAAAACTGAGGGGGGAAACAAATTTGAGAGAGAAAGTGACGCAAGTTGCTGTTGCAACCTGCGCCGACTTAAAATCTTATAGAGCTACAACGTTTGCAGCTTGAAGACCTTTTTGGCCTTGCTCTACTTCGAAAGACACTTGTTGGCCTTCTTTAAGAGTCTTGAAACCTTCAGAAGCGATTGCACGGAAGTGTACGAATACGTCAGCGCCGCCGTTGTCTTGAGTTAGGAAACCGAAGCCTTTCTCTTCGTTAAACCATTTTACTACGCCGTTTACTTTGTTAGACATGATGTGTCCCTTATATAAAAATAAAAAATTAATCGCCAAAAGTGCGATGCGCTGAAAGCTTGAATTATTTAATGTATCTATGAAGCTAAGGGAAACACTGAGAATAACAATGAAGCAATACTAAGGGTTCTACTTTACAACTGGATGTTTCATTTAATAACCCTGAGAACAGAGCGACGCCATTCTTGGTGATCTGAGCCTGCTTGTAAAGCGTTATTTGGACAATTTGATGTTTTTTTGTTCGGTTGGCTTGAATTCAAGCCCAGCTAGGTCGCCGGGCTTGATTTGTAAGACTTTGATCTCAAAAAATTTACTCGTCCGGCTGCTTAGTTCTGAGATCGACATATGGCCAGTAATGGTGACCGACTCGAATCAACAGAGTTGCTGCTGCTAAGATAAATGCCGCTAAAGATAACCAAACGATCAATACCGCATCGAGTTCTTTCATGCCCAAAGTGATGTAACGAGCAATCGCCATCATCGCGATATAGATTGGGTATCGCACTGGGATCTTACCGTTCATCACAAACTGCTGAACCATCGCCAACACTTCTAAATAGATAAACATCAGCAGAATGTCGGTCAATTGCACTCGGCGTTCAGCGAAGACATGCATGAACTCTTCGACCATCGCAAACAAGGTCGCGAGCGTGATCGCCACCAGCAATACCGCTTCCATAATGTGGAATACTTTTAAAAACGGCTTACTAAAAGATTTAGGTAAGTGAGAAGGCATAGTCACTCTTCAAAAAATAATTAATCCAGTCTCTACAATAGCATGCATCAATATAAGTCGCGTACTGTCAAAGCACCGACTTTAGGCTAACGCCATCAACTCATCGGTAACCAACATTAAGAAGCAACGGTAAAAAGCAACAAATACAAAAATGGCCCCGCATTCACTGCAGAGCCATCTGTTTGTCTTTTACTTAGCGACTTCTTAGTGACTAATTAGCCTTAAAGCAGAATCAGGTAAGTTAAGAACACCACACACAGTCCGTAGATAAGCGGGTGTACTTCTTTGCGCTTACCTGCGACAACCATTGTGAATGCGTAGCTGATGAAGCCCATCGCCATACCGTTCGCTGGAGAGAAGCTTAGCACTGTGAACATGATGGTAAAGAAGGCTGCAATGCGTGACTCTTTCTTTTCCCAGTTGATCTGACCAAGACGACCTACCATGTAGATGCCGACTACTACCATCGCCGGTGCAACCATTGCAGCCGAGAAGATAGAGAAGATTGGGTATAGGAATAGCGAGATTAGGAACAGACCAGCCACCATGACTGCTGCCAAACCCGTTTTTGCACCTTGAGAAGAAGCGATGCCAGACTCAGAGAAAGCAGTGATCGATGTGGTACCAAGAATTGAACCAATCACAGTACCGCCCGCATCTGCTACTAGAGCCGATTTCGCGTTTGGCACCTTACCGTCTTTATCGATGATGCCCGCATCACGGCCAACGCCGACAATGGTGCTCAAGCCATCAAAGAAATCGACAATCAAGAAGATAAGTACGATGAACAGTAGGTCGAACATTTTCTCTGGCGTGAAAGCAGAGAAATCGAAGATAGCGCCGAAGCTGCCAGCCATGCTTGGTGGCATAGCAATGAACTGCTCTGGGATTGGTGCGTTTGAAGTGCCCATGAAGACGTCAGCAAGAATCGTCAACACGATAGCAGAAACGAATGAGATGAACGTTGCTAGCTTGATGTCACGAACCATACAACCCAGTGCGATGAAGATGCTCACGTAAGCGATGATCACTTTTGGATCAGAAATGTCGCCTAAGCCTACCAATACGAATGGGTTAGAAACGATGATGCCCGCATTCTTAAGACCTAAGAAAGCAATGAACAGTCCGAGAGACACGGTAATCGCCAACTTCAAATCTTCAGGAATCGATTCAATCATCGATTTACGAATATTGGTCAATGAGAACGCAAGGTACAAAATACCAGATAGGAAGATACCGAACAGCGCTTCATTCCAAAGCACGGCAACAGATCCACTTAACAGCAGACCTTTGAAAAAGCCGTTCATACTCATGCCCGGCGCTAGCATTACAGGGTAGTTGCCCCAAATGCCCATAATTAGGGTTGCGATTGCCGCAGACAGAGCCGTTGCAGTAAACACGGCACCTTTGTCCATGCCTGGAATATCACCCAAAATTGCTGGGTTAACCGCCAGAATGTAACTCATCGCCAAGAAAGTAATGAAACCCGCATACAGCTCAGTGCCAATCGTGGTTTTTCTTTCAGTGATTTTAAACATCGAATCAAGCGAGCCAGAGGTGTTCTGGGCTTTCAGGGTGGAATCGGTACTCACAACAAAACCTATGCAATAAATTAAGAATTTGGTGATTCAAATGCTGTGTGAATAGAGAGGTCTCTACACTAAAAACTGTAGTCACCAAGGTAGGCTCGGTAGTAGAAACATCTAGTCTAGTAGGGTCTGTTGGCCCTTCGAGATGATTTTTGCAGCGAGTTGTTGGGGTTTTCTACAAGGCAGAGACTTTGATGTGTAGCTAGCCTACATAAGAAGTCGATAACGCAGTAGAAATCACCAACAAACGCTGCCCGAAGGGTTCGGCTAAAATCGTTTTATGCTTTGTTAAGGAATCTTTACTTAGAATGCTAGGTTACAAACTCCTTGCCGCGCCTAAAACGATTTTTTCTCGAACAAAACTCCATCGCGAAAGGTCAACAGACCCTAGATATATACAGCATTTAATCGTTTGCGCGGATTGTAAGGATTGAGATTAAAACTTCAACAAATTTTGTCCAGATCACATAAAAAAGTACCGATGACGAGTCATTACATTTATACAAAGATCTTTGAGAAGATCATTTGCTGATAAATAACGATCAAGCCAGTTGTTCTCAATCATCTAAATATGCTACTCTTCGCCTCCATTTTTCTGACCTAATTTTCACCAGTTGCTTCTATTAGTTTTACTCGTTATCTCTTTATAGACGTAACCAACGGCACAATTAGTAGATGCGCCATCGGAACAAAAATTAGAGTCAGTGCTATCTTTTAAAGTGTAGGTTTATTGCCTTCACTCAATCCAACCAACAGTGGAAATATACAGATGGGCAAAGGTACTCTTTACATCGTATCTGCACCTAGTGGCGCAGGTAAGTCGAGCTTGATCTCAGCAATGCTAGAAACCAATCCAACCTACGCAATGAAGGTATCTGTTTCACACACCACTCGCGGTATGCGCCCTGGTGAAGAAAATGGTGTTCACTACCACTTCGTAGAGAAGCATCATTTTGAAGACCTTATTACTAAAGGTGAATTCCTAGAGTACGCTGAAGTGTTCGGCAACTACTACGGTACTTCACGCGTTTGGATTGAAGAAAACCTAAACCGCGGTATCGATGTATTCCTAGATATCGACTGGCAAGGTGCTCGTCAGATCCGTGAACAAATGCCTCAAGCGAAGAGTGTATTCATTCTTCCACCATCAAATGGTGAACTAGAGCGTCGTTTGAATGTTCGCGGTCAAGACAGCGACGAAGTTATTGCGAAACGCATGAGTGAAGCAAAATCAGAGATTTCTCACTATGCAGAATATGATTATGTGATCGTGAATGACGACTTTGATGCAGCCCTAATGGACTTCAGAGCTATCATTCGTGCGGAGCGCTTAAAAGAAGATAAGCAAGCAGCGAAATACAGCGGCATGCTTACTGCTTTATTAGCGGAATAATCTAGATCCCCTAGATTTTCTATTGAGATAAGTATACGGTGATCTAGAAAGTATCTAGTTAAACTTGTATACTTTCTCGTCATCAAAAATTTATTAGTTAATTACTATTTGGAGTCCTCATGGCACGCGTAACTGTTCAAGACGCTGTTGAAAAAGTTGGCAACCGTTTCGACCTAGTTCTTATTGCGGCTCGCCGCGCACGTCAAATGCAAACTGGCGGTAAAGATTCACTAGTGCCTGAAGAAAACGATAAGCCAACGGTTATCGCTCTTCGCGAAATCGAAGAAGGTCTTATCACTAAAGACGTACTAGATGCTCGTGAACGTCAAGAGCAACAAGAGCAAGAAGCGGCTGAACTTGCAGCAGTAAGCAGCATCGCTCACACTCGTTAGCTCATATTCGCAAAAAGCGTCATTCGAACTAATTAACCTTCCGGGCCTTTAATTTGTATCTATTCGATAGCCTCAAAGACGTTGCCCAAGAATACCTAACAGAGCCTCAAATTGAGGCTCTGCGTCAATCTTATGTGGTAGCGAGAGACGCCCATGAAGGGCAAACCCGCTCAAGCGGTGAACCATACATTATCCACCCTGTAGCTGTTTCAAGAATCCTGGCAGAAATGCGTCTGGATATCGAAACCCTGCAAGCTGCTCTGCTTCATGATGTCATCGAAGACTGTGATGTCACTAAAGAAGATCTAGAGGAAAAATTTGGCAATACCGTTGCTGAATTGGTTGATGGTGTATCTAAGCTGGATAAGCTTAAATTTCGTGATCGCAAAGAAGCGCAAGCAGAGAACTTCCGCAAGATGGTTCTCGCCATGGTGCAAGACATCCGCGTTATCTTGATCAAATTAGCTGACCGTACTCACAACATGCGCACGCTTGGGGCACTTCGTCCTGACAAAAAGCGTCGTATTGCTCGTGAAACCCTAGAGATTTATTCTCCACTAGCTCACCGTCTTGGTATTCATAACATCAAGACCGAACTAGAAGAGTTAGGCTTTGAAGCCCTCTATCCTAACCGTTATCGCGTACTTAAAAACGTAGTGAAAGCTGCGCGTGGTAACCGTAAGGAAATGATCCAACGTATCCATAGCGAAATTGAAGGCCGCCTTGAAGAGGTCGGTTTACCAGCTCGCGTACTTGGTCGTGAAAAAAACCTGTTCTCCATCTACAACAAGATGAAAACTAAAGAGCAGCGCTTCCACACCATTATGGACATCTACGCTTTCCGCGTCGTGGTTGATACCCCAGATACTTGTTATCGCGTACTTGGTCAGGCTCACAGCCTGTACAAGCCTCGCCCTGGCCGCATGAAAGATTACATTGCGGTACCAAAAGCCAACGGCTACCAATCTCTGCACACGTCAATGATCGGCCCTCACGGGGTGCCAGTTGAGGTTCAGATCCGTACTGAAGATATGGATCAAATGGCAGACAAAGGTGTCGCAGCGCACTGGTCTTACAAAGGCAACGGCTCACGCAGCAGTAATGGCACAACCGCACAGGTTAAAGCACAACGTTGGATGCAGAGCTTACTTGAGCTGCAACAAAGCGCGGGTAACTCATTCGAATTCATTGAAAACGTTAAGTCTGATCTGTTCCCAGATGAGATCTTCGTGTTCACGCCGAAGGGTCGCATTGTCGAGCTTCCGGCAGGCGCAACAGCGGTCGATTTTGCTTACGCGGTGCATACCGATGTCGGCAACATGTGTGTAGGTGCTCGTGTAGACATGAACCCTTACCCACTCAGCAAATCGCTGAAGAACGGTCAAACTATTGAGATCATCAGTGCTCCGGGCGCACGTCCGAATGCAGCATGGCTCAACTACGTAGTGACCTCACGCGCACGTACAAAGATCCGTCAGGTTCTAAAAACCATGCGTCGTGAAGAGTCGATCACGCTAGGCCGTCGTTTACTGAATCATGCACTTGGCGAACACTCTATTGCCGATATCGGCCAAGAGAATATTGACCACGTATTGTCTGATCTTCGCCTAGACAATGTTGAAGACTTACTGGCATCGATTGGTCTTGGTGAGCTGATGAGTATCGTTATTGCTCGTCGTCTACTGGGTGATGCTGACGAACTGACTGAAGTGGAAAACAACAGCGACACACCAAGGAAGAAATTGGCTATCCGTGGTGCTGAAGGTCTACTACTGACGTTCGCTAACTGTTGTCACCCAATTCCAGATGATCACATCATTGCCCATGTATCGCCAGGTCGTGGCCTTGTGGTTCACCGTGAAACGTGTCCAAACGTTCGTGGTTACCAGAAAGAACCAGACAAATACATGGCGGTTGAATGGTCTGACGATTACGACCAAGAGTTCACTGCTGAACTTCAGGTTGATCTGCAGAATCACCAAGGTGCACTGGCTGAGTTAACTAACGTTATCTCGAAAACAGGCTCGAACATTCACGGTATTTCAACTGAAGAACGTGATGGACGCCTGTACACAGTGACTATCTTGCTGACCACCAAAGATCGTGTTCATCTTGCAAGTATTATGAAAAAGCTACGTGTGATGCCACACGCGCTGAAAGTAAGACGTCGTAAGAACTAACGTTTAAACTTGATAATAGTTTTGCCAAGAATTTAAATCCCCTTAATGCTTTATCGCTTAAGGGGATTTTTATAACCGTAATCCTAGTATTTACCGCGCTCCCTCCCATTCCTGCCTGTACAAAAATCCAGTAAAATGCTTGAATAGATCATCTCTCTTACGTTTATGAGCCTTGTTATGTCACAGCTTTTATCTGCTATCCCTCTCAACTCTTTATCTGGAGTCGGCGCTAAAGTCGCAGAGAAACTGGAAAAGGTTGGGCTTAACAACGTACAAGATCTGCTTTTTCACCTGCCTTTGCGCTATGAAGATAGAACACGTATCTACCCCATCGTAAAACTGCACGCGGGCTTATGGGCTGCAGTGCAAGGCAAGGTCATGCATGTCGATACCATTTTCGGTAAACGTAAGATGTTGGCGGTAAAGATCAGCGATGGTAACGGCACTATTACCCTACGCTTTTTCAACTTCACCGCAGGTATGAAGAACAACTTTGCTGAAGGCAAACAAGTGCATGCCTACGGTGAGATCAAGCGCGGTAACATGGGGCTGGAGATTGTCCATCCCGACTACAAATTCTTTGCGCCTAGGCAACAGCCAGACGTTGAAGCCAATCTGACTCCGGTGTACCCAACCACCGAAGGGCTAAGACAAGTCACGCTGCGTAATCTTACCGATCAAGCCTTAGAGCTAATCGACAAGGCCGCAGTTAACGAGCTTCTCCCATCAGGTTTATACGACCACCAAATTACCCTCGCACAAGCACTGCATACCATTCACAGGCCGCCCCCGGGCATTGACCTAGAGCTGTTTGATGAAGGCAAGCACCCTGCGCAACTGCGCCTAATTATGGAAGAGTTACTGGCTCAAAACCTGTCTATGTTGTCTGTTCGTAGCAAAGGGCAGCAAGACAAGGCAATGCCTTTTCCTCCAGTAAACACCCTTAAAGATAAGCTACTGGCTCAGCTGCCGTTTTCACCAACCAATGCCCAAGCACGAGTGACCAAAGAGATCGAAGCTGACTTGGAAAAGCCGCATCCTATGATGCGTTTAGTGCAAGGTGATGTGGGCTCTGGTAAAACCTTAGTCGCTGCACTGGCGGCGGTTCGCGCATTGGAACACGGTCAACAAGTAGCACTTATGGCACCCACTGAACTACTCGCAGAACAACACGCGATTAACTTTGCCAACTGGTTTGAGGCAATGGGTATTCAAGTTGGATGGCTAGCAGGTAAGCTCAAAGGCAAAGCTCGTGAAACTGAACTAACACGTATTGCCAGTGGCGAAGCGCAAATGGTGGTCGGTACTCATGCCCTGTTCCAAGAGCATGTCGAGTTCAAAAACCTTGGTTTAGTGATCATTGATGAGCAACACCGATTTGGTGTCCACCAGCGATTAGAGCTACGTGAGAAAGGCGCAAAGCAAGGCTACTACCCACATCAGTTGGTCATGACCGCTACCCCAATCCCACGAACGTTAGCAATGACGGCCTATGCCGACCTCGAAACTTCGATTATTGATGAACTGCCACCGGGACGAACCCCAATTCAAACCGTGGCAATTCCTGATACCAAGCGCGATGACATTGTTGAACGTGTGAAAAATGCGTGTCTCAATGAAGGCAAACAAGCCTACTGGGTATGTACGCTGATTGATGAATCGGAAGTACTGGAAGCTCAAGCTGCAGCTGATACAGCAGAAGAGCTACAACGCAAACTGCCTGACGTAAAAATTGGTTTAGTCCATGGCCGTATGAAACCCGCCGAGAAACAAGCGGTGATGCGAGAGTTCAAAGAGAACAAGCTGCATCTATTGGTTGCGACAACCGTGATTGAAGTTGGTGTGGATGTTCCGAATTCGAGCTTAATGATCATCGAGAACCCAGAACGTCTTGGCCTAGCGCAACTGCACCAACTGCGTGGCCGTGTCGGCCGAGGTTCGGTCGCAAGTCATTGTGTATTGTTGTATCACTCTCCGCTGTCTAAAACCGCTCAGAAACGCCTAGGTGTGCTACGTGAAAGTAACGATGGCTTTGTGATTGCACAGCGCGACTTAGAAATCCGTGGCCCCGGTGAATTGCTCGGTACCAAACAAACTGGCTTGGCTGATTTCAAGATCGCCGATCTAATTCGTGACCAACGTTTGATACCTGAAGTGCAGTGTATTGCGCGTCATATTCACGATAGCTACCCAGACAATGCTAAGGCGATCATCAACCGTTGGTTGGGTGAACGCGATGTTTACTCTAAGGCGTAGTTAACACTAAGGCATAGTTAACACTGAGACCGTATTCAAACGTAAAAAAGGCTTCCTCAAGGAAGCCTTTTTAGTGTGCGTTACTTTCATCAAGCAAGAGCGAGATTCCCTATTCGCTCGTTCCTCACGATAGGGAATGACGATCAAAGTAAACTTTCATCATCAAAGTCCATGGTTAGCAATTCGTCATCCTCGGAGAGGGAAGAATGACCGAGTCGGGGATCTCTTAACCGTTCCCCGAACCGAACTTATCGTCATCAAACGGACCGATGATAACTAGGGCTTAACCGGGAAACTGATCTGCGCTTTTAAGCCACCTTCACTGCGGTTATTGACCACAACAGCACCTTGATGCTGGCTAACGATACGTTTCACAATTGCTAAGCCCAAGCCCGTTCCTTCGCTACCACGAGCCGTGTCACCACGCGTGAAAGGTTCAAACAGCTTTCCGATCTGGTCTTGTGGAATACCCGGCCCGTTATCTTCTACCGTCACCCAAGCAAGCTTGTTATCCGCCGTCATACCAGTTGATACCTTGACCCAACCATTACCGTAACGCAGCGCATTCACCACCAAGTTGCTCACAGCACGCTTCATTGCGATCGGGTTGCCCAACGCAGGTTTCATGGTTTCTGGAATATCGGTTTCAATCTGGACCTCATAGCCACCTTCAGAGCTAGAGACTTCTCGCGCAATATCATCGACAAACACCGCTTGGAATGAGTCTCTGTCAACAGGCTTTAGGTAATCCATGAACTGACTGATGATCTCGTTACACTCTTCGGTATCACTGATGATGCCTTCCGCCAAATAGCTGTCTTCTGGCGACATCATCTCGGTTGCTAAGCGAATACGCGTTAACGGAGTACGTAAATCATGGCTGATACCCGCCATCAACAAGGCGCGGTCTTCTTCTAGCTCTTGGATGCCTTTCGACATCTGGTTAAAGGCTCGAGTTACCGAGCGAATCTCTTGTGCGCCTTGAACTGGCAATGCCGGTGGAATATCACCTCGCCCGACACCTTGCGCCGCTTTCTCTAGCGCTATCAACGGACGGTTTTGCAATCGGATAAACAGCCAACCACCTGCGACAATCAACAGCGCCATGATCAGACTGTTACGAAACAGTGGTGCAAAATCCTCTTCTTGCAGCTCTGATAACGGAATACGAATTAAAGAGTTGGGTAACTGCGCAATGTCCATCCAAAGCACATAGCTCTCTTTACCCAAGATCAGCCGCACTTCAGTTTCAGAACCCAGCTCCTTGGTCATCTCCTCACTCATCAGGTCGATTGCGACCGCATGGTAATACTCACCCGCCGCTTCGCTGCCCTTGGCGTGAACGGTTACCCCGAGCTGTTCAAGCACACGCTGACGCAATGGCGTATCGATCTCGATATCACTGCCTTGGTCCAATACCAGGTTTAGCTCGTGAGCCAAAATCTTATTAAACTGCTGCAAACTTGGCATCAACGCATAGTTAAACACCGCGTAATAAGAAAAAATTTGGCTAGCGACCAATAGCGTTAAGAAAAGCACTATCGACTGAGTAAAGGAGCTACGTATACGCATGGGGTACCCGAGATGTAGAAAGATAAAGAAAGTGTTATATGACTATAACTCTAAACCATTGTGCTGAATAGAAAACGGGCCATCGCATATTAATGAGATGACCCGTAAGATTCACAGAATCGATAAAGCTACTGTAGAGCTTATTAAGCTGAATTACACAGCTTTGCCATCTGGAACGAATACATAACCCAAGCCCCACACCGTTTGGATGTAGCGAGGTTTGCTTGGATCTTCTTCAACTAGACGACGCAGACGTGAAATCTGAACATCGATAGAACGTTCCATTGCTGAATACTCACGGCCACGAGCCATGTTCATCAGCTTATCGCGAGACATTGGCTCACGAGCATTCGTTACCAAGGACTTAAGAACCGCAAATTCACCCGAAGTAAGCGGCATTGGCTCTTCACCGCGGAACATTTCGCGAGTACCTAAGTTCAAGCGGAACTCACCAAACTCAACCACAGACTCTTCTGTGCTTGGTGCACCCGGTGCTTCAATGACTTGGCGACGCAGTACAGCTTTAATACGAGCAAGCAGTTCACGTGGATTAAATGGTTTTGGCAGGTAATCATCAGCACCCACTTCCAAGCCCACAATGCGATCCACTTCATCACCCTTTGCAGTAAGCATCAGGATTGGTAGCGAGTTGTTTGCGTTTCGTAGACGACGACAGATCGATAGACCATCTTCGCCCGGCAACATTAAATCCAATACCATCAAGTGAAAATTTTCACGGGTTAACAGGCGGTCCATCTGCTCACTGTTTGCCACGCTACGCACTTGAAAGCCCTGCTCTGACAGATAGCGCTCTAACAGTGCACGTAAACGAGCATCGTCATCGACCACTAAAATTTTGTAGTTTTCTTGCATGTAATGGTTCCACCTATTAAAGCTTAAACCTAAGGTTAAGCATTCTTGGTAAATTGTATATTGGTATAAGACATTAAAAATGTAACATTATTGGAGAAAAAGTCGCCTAAATAATTGTTAACGTATGTTGCCTTTCTATATATTCTATCTTAGATCATCATTTCATTAAGTCAGATTTATGAAAACCAAACTTATTACTCGAGAAGGTTATAACAAGCTCAAAGCAGAACATGACCACTTATGGCACGAGAAACGCCCTGAAATTACTAAGATAGTCACTTGGGCGGCAAGCCTTGGAGATCGCTCAGAAAACGCAGATTACACCTTCAATAAGCGTCTACTTCGTCAGATCGATCGCCGAGTGCGTTTTTTAAGAAAGTTCCTACCTGATGTCACGATCGTTGATTACTCGCCACAACAAGAAGGTAAGGTATTTTTCGGTGCTTGGGTCGAAATTGAGAATGATGATGGGGAAATTAAGAAGTTTCGAATTGTCGGCCCAGAAGAGATCTACGGCGATGCTAAAGGCTATATCTCTATCGACTCACCAATGGCTAGAGCTCTGCTCAAGAAAGAAGTAGATGACGAGTTTACGGTAAAAACACCGGAAGGCGACAAAGAGTGGTTCATTAACTCGATTCGCTACGCAGACAACGAATAACCAAACTTAATAAACACTTAGCGATAAACTGAGTGTTCAGCAAACCCAAACTCCAGATAAAAGAAAACCCCGCAAGGCTTTCGCCTAGCGGGGTTAAGTCTCTATCGCAGCAATCCGGCTACTGTTTATCTCTTCGAGATAAGGTGCTCCCTGCATCTTTCCTTGATAGTGGCTAAATCCTTTAACCAATTTCCTTTTTGTTCATCGCCATCCTAGCGGTGTCCATTCTAGCCTGTCATCCTGACTGGCGAATCTCATCCAGAGATTATCACTTCCTTGCTGACCACTCATCCTAAGTAATCAAATCTTCATCCTGAAGATACCTAGTCCATTAGGCTTTTTCCTGTTCCTGCCAACTCCCTGTCGACAAGTTAAATATTACGGCAAATGGCCGTGTTTCCTAGATAGTCTTAAAAAACATTTCAGGTGAGAAATACGCCCACAAACACACAATCAAATAAAATCAGCAACTTAGTGTAACATCAAGACGATTTCATCGGTCTAAAGCGACTTAGTCTCACATCACTTGTAAGAGATCTCGCACAAAGCGGGTATCAGAAACGGAAATTCGACTTCTGACAGGATAATTACACAGCCAAAGCTAGAAAAAGCGTACGCTCACCCCCATGTATTTGTCACGATATTAAATAAGAGATTCATCGGATGAGCCAAGCTATCTGTCGACTGATCGCTGAAGAACTGAATGTCCGTTCTGAGCAAGTCACTGCCGCAGTAAACCTAATTGACGACGGTAACACCGTTCCCTTTATTGCCCGCTACCGTAAAGAAGTTACGGGTGGCTTAGACGATACCCAACTACGTAACCTTGATAGCCGCCTTTCATACCTTCGCGAGCTAGACGATCGTCGCCAAACAATTCTTAAGTCGATTCAAGACCAAGGAAAACTCACGCCAGAACTCGAGCGTGATATCACTCAAGCAGACAGCAAGACTCGCCTAGAAGATTTATACCTGCCATACAAACCAAAGCGCCGTACTAAAGGCCAGATCGCGATTGAAGCGGGCTTAGAACCACTTGCCGACACACTGTGGAATGAACCACAGCACGATCCAGAAACGGAAGCGGCGAACTTCATCAGCAACGATAAAGGCATTGCCGATACCAAAGCTGCTCTCGATGGTGCTCGTGCGATCATCATGGAGCGCATTGCGGAAGATGCGAACTTGCTTGAAAAGATTCGCCAACACCTAACACGCAACTCAGAGCTAGTCGCTCGTGTAGTGACAGGTAAAGAGCAAGAAGGCGAGAAGTTCAAAGACTACTTCGAGCACAACGAAACACTCAGCAAAGTGCCGTCTCACCGTGCACTTGCCATGCTGCGTGGCCGCAATGAAGGCTTCCTAACACTGGCGATGAATGCCGATCCTGAGCAAGAAGAAGGCGCTCGTGGTTCTTACTGTGAGAACATTATCTCTGATCACTACGGCATTACTCTGAGCAGTGCTCCTGCGGACGCGTGGCGTAAGCAAGTGATCAGCTGGGCATGGCGCATTAAGGTTTCTATGCACATGGAAACTGAATTGATGGGCGCAATGAAAGAGCGTGCAGAGATCGAAGCGATTGAAGTATTCGCAACCAACCTAAAAGACCTACTCATGGCAGCGCCAGCTGGTCCTCGAGCAACCTTAGGCTTGGACCCAGGTTTACGTACCGGTTCGAAAATCGCTGTCGTGGATTCAACCGGTAAGGTTTTGGCAACAGAAACTATTTACCCTCACCCACCTCAAAAGCAATACGACAAATCGGCACACGTGGTTGAGCAGATGGTTCGTCAATTCAATGTTGATTTGATTGCGATTGGTAACGGTACGGCTTCACGCGAAACCGACAGCTTTGTGGCTGACGTAATTAAACGCGGCAACCTAAAAGCGCAAAAGATCATTGTTAGCGAAGCGGGCGCATCGGTGTATTCCGCGTCTGAACTAGCTGCAAAAGAGTTCCCGAACATGGATGTATCAATTCGTGGTGCGGTGTCTATTGCTCGTCGTCTGCAAGATCCACTGGCAGAGCTAGTGAAGATTGACCCTAAATCGATCGGTGTGGGTCAATACCAACACGATGTGAGCCAAACTATGCTCGCTAAGCGCCTAGATGCGATTGTCGAAGACTGTGTAAACGCGGTTGGTGTTGATGTGAATACCGCTTCGGCTGCGCTACTGACTCGTGTTGCTGGCCTGTCTAGCACCATCGCTCAGAACATCGTGGACTTCCGTGATGAAAATGGTCGTTTTGAAGCACGTACTACACTGAAAAAAGTCGCACGCTTGGGGCCAAAAGCCTTTGAACAGTGTGCCGGCTTCCTACGTATTATGGATGGCAAAAACCCACTGGATGCATCATCGGTTCACCCAGAAGCTTACCCAGTAGTGAAAAGCATCGCTGAGAAAAACCACAAAGACATCAAATCTCTGGTGGGTAACACCGACTTCTTACGTGGTTTGCACGCGGTTGATTACACCAATGAAAACTTTGGTGTTCCAACGGTCACCGACATCATCAAGGAGCTGGATAAGCCGGGACGCGACCCTCGCCCTGAGTTCAAGACTGCAACCTTCGCCGATGGCGTAAACAGTGTTTCAGATCTAGAACCGGGCATGATTTTAGAAGGTGTGGTATCGAACGTGGCTAACTTTGGTGCCTTCGTTGATATTGGTGTTCACCAAGATGGCTTAGTGCATATTTCAGCGCTCACCGATCGCTTTGTCTCTGACCCACGTGAAGTGGTTAAAGCGGGCGACATCGTGAAAGTGAAGGTGATGGAAGTGGATGTTCAGCGTAAACGTATTGCACTAAGCATGCGTATGAAGGACGAGCCGGGACAAGACAACCGTGCTCAACGTTCAAGTGCACCTCGCACACAAAACCGCTCGAATCAAAACTCGCAAGGTGGCCAACGCCGTCGTGAAGAGCCGCAACAAAACGCTGCAATGGGTGGAGCATTCGCTGCCGCTTTTGCTAAAGCGAAAAAGTAATCCATTAGCTCATCTAAAAAGCTGATGTGCTTAAAACAGAAAACCTGCATCCCTTAGGGTATGCAGGTTTTTTTATTATGTGTTCAAAAAAGACATCGAAGCTTGGTTGACTCGTAAACTTTTGATTTATAAGACCACCAACATCTCTGATGGAGCATGAGGCGCAACAGCATGACCATAATGATACTTTATGACCTTACGTCGTTTCTCCATCTGTCCTTCCTGAATCGCCGCATCTAAAACATGCTTTGGCAGGCGGAAACGCATGGTATAACCTTTGCCTTGATCAGCACTGTATGTTTTCAGTGCCAATAAGCTGAACAGCCGATCAAAAGGGTCTTGTGGCTCTTCTTGGCTAACCGAATTGGCCTCTGACTCGTTCTCCATTTCATAACCTGGATGGTCTGAAGGATCCCAAGCCGACTGCTGCCTTCGTTTATCGTCTGATTTTACCTTACGCTCTGCATTGGTTCTCGCCAATGCTACTGCGGGAGCAACAGGCTCTCGGACTCTATTATCACGCGCAACTTGCTCTGTTTGCACATTAACGGACGGGGCGATTAGTGGCACACTCACTGCAGTTGCAGGTGACACAATCATCGCGAACTCTCCTCAAGAATCGCCCATCGTTTTTGCTATAACGCTGTTGTACTGTGAGTCAGCACAACAGGCATAGCCCAACTTACCGCAATCAGCTCAGGAGAGAGTTAGGTCTGAGTATCAAGCAACACGTTGGTGTTATACCAATCGTAGTAAATAACTGATCATCCTAGCTTGTTAAAATGCTCGATAACGGCGTTAGATTTTTTGATTGTAGAATAACTACTTATCGAAACTACTTGTCAAAAAAAAAGCTGCCTTGTTCTCAAGCCTTTTACCTACGCTATTTTTGAACACTTACTTACTGTGATTGGTATTAGCTTATATATCGACCAAGCCGGATATATATTTAGCAATTATTTTTGTGCGAAGCTGACAAGCTCACTGCAAAAGGCATCCGCTTCGGTCATAAACGGTGCATGCGAAGACTGGGTAAATATGTATTGCTCGGTATGAGGCAAGGCTGTGCCTAAGTCTTTCGCAACCTTGATTGGCACCAATCCATCTAATCGACCATACAAGCGTAGCATTGGTACTGAAATCTCAGGCAGTTGTTCACGCAGATCGACATCCGACAGCATCTTTAATCCTGCCAATAATGAGTCAGGGTTCGGCAACGGGCGAGACAGCACCGCTTGCTTGAGTTGTTTTACATCTTGCCTTGCTGAAGGGCTGCCCATGGCTTGCAATGCCATAAAGCGTTCGATGGTGGTTTGGAAATCTTCAACCAGTTGCTCGGTGAATGCGCTTAATACGTTGGGCTGAATGCCTCGCCATAACACGGGCTCTTTTGCAGCGGCGAATTTGGGAGAACTGGCGACAGTCACCAGCTTGCTCACGTAATCTGAGTGATGGAGAGCCATGTGCGTTGCGACCAAGCCTCCAAGTGACCAACCCACCCAAATCGCTTGCTTTGGTGCTTCGGCCAAAAGCTGCTGAGCAATCTCTTCAAGATCTTGAGCGTGGCAGTGCGCGCTGTGTCCATACCCTGGTAAATCGACAACATGCACTCGAAAATCAGCTTGTAATGCATTAACGGTTTGTTGCCATACCGCACCGTTCATTCCCCAGCCGTGAACCAGTACTAAATCAGGCCCTTGCCCAGAAACATGCCAATATAACGCGTCACTCATTCTCAATATTCCCTACTTTTTCCATCAGCGATAATCCGCGCTTTTCAGTATGGTGAGCAAAAGGAACACCATAACCCAAAAGCATCACGAGCTATGTTATCCGATTGGCTACAAAAACACACACCACGTCTGGTCACACCTCAATGCCACCTGTGCAAACTTGATAAACTGCCCAGTGATACACATCCTCGATGGTGCAATTCTTGTCTCAAACTCTTTCAGCCAGTACCACGCTGCCAACGATGTGGTTTAAAAACACTGCTCACAGTAGAGCAGTGCGGACAGTGCTTATCTCAACCTCCACCTTGGCATCGCCTCTACTGTGTCGGCGATTACACCTTCCCTACAGCAGGTTACATTCAGCAAATGAAGTACGCTGATAAGTTTTGGTTTGCACGTGATCTATCTAAGCTATTGGCATCACGTATCGAATATCCTGCTCCGCTGATCACCAGCGTGCCGCTGCATTGGCGTCGATATACTCATCGCGGCTTTAATCAAAGTAAGCTGCTAGCCGACTACACGGCTCAAGAGCTTGGCGTTGAAAGTGATGTGCTCTTTCGTCGAATTCGCTCAACGGCTTCCCAGCAGGGGCTGACTAAATCCGCACGATTACACAATCTAAAGAGCGCTTTTGCGCTGCGAAAACAAGACGTTCAAGGAACTATCCCCTCTCACGTCGCGATAATTGATGATGTTGTAACCACCGGCAGTACTGTGTATCAATTATGCCAATTACTACTTGAAGTGGACGTTAAAAGGATTGATATTTACTGCATCTGCCGCACTCCTGAGCCCTCTGGATAAAAGCTGTGAATCACTACTTGTACAGCAATCCAACAAAAAAGGGCTGAATTACAAATCTGACAGGAGTAGAATGGCGCTAATAACCTACAAATCTACTCAGGTATTCGTCGTGTCAAATATTACTATTACAGAAACAGCTCAAACTCACTTTGCCAATCTGCTGTCACAGCAGCCTGAAGGTACAAACATTCGTGTGTTCGTGGTAAACCCAGGCACACAAAACGCTGAGTGTGGTGTTTCTTACTGCCCAACAGATGCTATCGAAGCGTCTGACACAGAGCTTAAATTCGAAGCTTTCTCTGCATACGTAGATGAGCTAAGCCTACCGTTCCTAGATGAAGCTGAAATTGACTTCGTTACTGACAAAATGGGCTCTCAGCTAACGCTTAAAGCACCAAACGCTAAGATGCGTAAAGTCGCAGACGATGCACCACTTCTAGAACGTGTTGAATACGCAATTCAAACACAAGTTAACCCACAACTTGCTGGTCACGGCGGTCACGTTAGCTTGGTAGAAATCACTGAAGACGGCGCAGCTATTGTAGCATTCGGTGGTGGTTGTAACGGTTGTTCTATGGTTGATGTAACGCTAAAAGAAGGCATCGAGAAAGAACTTCTTCAACAGTTTGAAGGTGAACTGACTGCTGTTCGTGATGCAACTGAGCACGATCGTGGTGAGCACTCTTACTACTAATCACTGATTTAGTGTTAGTTGTTATTTGAAAGGTTGATGCGCAAGCATCAACCTTTTTTGTTATGTGGATAAGCAAGTTAGGACTATCGCGTTCTCTCTATACTCTTTTGCTATACAACCATATTTTCACCTCGTTACCATCTTGAGTAAGGTATTCAAGTGATCGTAATCGATTCCTGCTTCAATAATTTTCGGATATGAAAACTCGGATCTAGGAACTCAAGGTCATTTCCCCTATATTAGAATGACTTTATAAGAAAGAATTCCAATGAGCTAAGGAGCGAGCGCAATGACGAAAAGGACCAAGCCAGAGATTTTGGCTAAACAAACTGTCGCTCAATCAAGACTATTCTCTATCGAGTCTCTCGACTTACGCTTTTCAAACGGCGAAGAGCGCACTTACGAACGCATGAAGCCCAGCGGGCGCAACGCAGTGATGATGGTTCCTATTACTGAGCAAGGCGATATTCTATTAGTACGTGAATATGCAGCGGGAACTGAACGCTACGAACTTGGCTTTCCAAAAGGGCTGATTGATCCAGGTGAGCAGCCAAACGAAGCCGCCGTTCGCGAACTCAAAGAAGAGATAGGCTTCGGTGCCAACAAGCTTACTCCGCTGAAGGAAGTGATCCTTGCACCCTCTTACTTCTCTAGCAAAATGACGCTGTTTATTGCAGAAGACCTCTACCCAGAAAAGCTAGAAGGTGATGAGCCAGAGCCTCTCGATATTGTGCGCTGGCCACTTGCTCAAGCCGAAGAACTGTTAACACATCTCGATTTCTGTGAGGCTCGGAGTATTACAGCCCTGCTTTTAAGCCTTCGTGTATTAAACAATAACTAGAACATTCAGGCTCGCTCTAAGAGTAAGAGAACATTTATGCCAATAACAAAAGATTTGTCTCACCTCCTACCCTCTGTCATTGAGATTGCTCGCTCTGCTGGTCAACTCATCTTAGAGATCTACGAGAAAAAGGATTACGAAGAGTTCATTAAGAGTGATGACACTCCAGTAACCAGTGCCGATCTTGCAGCACATAAGCTGATATTAAAAAAACTCAGTGAATTGACGCCTGATATTCCCGTATTATCCGAAGAAGACGCCGACATCAGCCTAGAGCAACGCTCTCAATGGGATCGCTACTGGTTAGTTGACCCACTGGACGGCACCCAGGAGTTCATCGCACGAAGTGGTGATTTCGCGACAATTATCGCCCTAATCGAGCATAACAAGCCAGTGATGGGCGTGGTATACGCACCCGTTTCAGGTGTGAGCTATTACGCTTACAGTGGCAAAGGCGCTTGGAAGATCCCAGACCTTAATGACAGCGTGAAAATCAAAACGCATCGTCACGAGCTGCCAAACCAGTCAATCGCCATGGCGATCAGCCGTCGCCAAGACATCAATCGCATCACTAGCCGTATGAGCTCAGCATGGAATTATGATTTGGTTCCTCTAGGCTCAGCAGCGCTTAAGGCATGTTTAGTCGCAGAAGGGGCTGTGGATTGTTATCTGCGCCTTGGACCAACCGGAGAATGGGATACCGCCGCAACGCAGTGCATTGTTGAAGAAGCTGGCGGACGTATCTTAAGTACTCAGCTAGAGCCGCTTTCGTACAATGAAAGAGAAACGCTAGAAAACCCGAACTTCATTGTACTCGGTGATGCAGATTTACCGTGGGCAGAAATACTTCAGGGTAAAGATTAGTTTTATCAATTACATAACATTGAGACCTCACCCTAACTTTAAAATATAAAATGTGAATAAAGTTCAATGGGCAACTATTTTCTATACAAATGATTTGATGTTAGTTCCATTCCTATCTATAAAAAGCAACTTAATAATAAATAGGAATGGATACTCCATGAAACGTCTTAGTTTGCTAGCTAGTACCATCGCTCTAATTCTATCAGGATGCGGTAGCGACAGTTCAGATAATAGCCCACAAACACCACCAAGCTCATCATTTGAAATCAACTCTACGGCAAGTACAACCGCCACAGAAGACATTCAATACCAATATCAACTATCAACAAACCATTCAGAACCCGTGGCCTACTCTGCAACCAATATACCTACTGGTATGACTTTAAGCAGTGATGGTTTGCTCACATGGATACCACTAGAAGGTATCCTTACATCTGGTGAGATCACCGTTAAGGCCGTCGCTTCAAGTGATACAAACCTATCTGACACTCAAACATTTTCAATAACTGTAACGCCTGTCAACGACACTCCGGTAGCAGAGACACCATTACAGCTTAATACTAATGAAGATGTTGCTCTTACTATTTCTCATGCAACTCTTCTAAGTAATGTGACAGATGTCGACTCTAGTATTTTAACAATTACAAACTTATCAATTGATAACCCAGCCATAACTATTACAGAAAACAGTGACTCGATTACTCTTACAGCATTGCAAGATTACAATGGCGATGCGAACTTATCTTTTAGTGTTTCAGATGAAGAATTTACTATCAGTAATAGTGGCATTGTAATAATTTCAGCAGTCAACGACCCTGTACAAATAGAGTCTTTTGCTAGCTTAAGTGTAGAAGCTGGTGAATCACTATCTTTTCAAGTTCAAGTCACCGATCCAGACGATGAAAACAATGGTTCTGATATTCAGTTCTCTTTGACCAACGCGCCTAATGGGCTGTCTGTTTCAGAGACCGGAGAACTGACGATATCTTCTTCTGTTCTTGCCTCAATCATTCACGACGACATCGTTTTGAAGGTTCAAGATGGCTTAGAAGATGGCGCCGTAATTGCGCAAAACACTTTCAAACTCTCTGAATTGTTCTACTACACGGTACAAGGTGAAGTCTCTAGCTATTATGAGAATACAGCGATTGAAGATAGCGTCGTCAAAATTTCGAATGATGGAGCTGTTTTAGCCGAAGGAAATTCTAACGCATCAGGTAAATACAGTATTAAGGTATTAGACACTGATTTAGATACCAATAAAGCAATTATTGTATCGGCTGATGCTATAGGCTTTTCTGAAGCTTCAGAATCTAAGCAATTTTCAGATATCGGTACGGCAATAAACTTGTATCTACCGACAATTCACGCAAATGTTAACTTCGATAGTCAAGTCGCTTCAGATCTACAAGTCGATAATGAAACTCTTGTTTCAGTAGAAGCTCAGAGCTTCGTGAACGCGCAAGGGGAAGCCGTAACTGGACAAATTAGTTCCGAACTATTCGTAATCGATCCATCGTTGGATATTGATTTGATGCCTGGCGAAATGGTTACTGAGATTCCTTCAGGAGAAACAGTTCTGATTGAATCTTTTGGTGCGGTCACTGCAACCTTTACTGATAGTGAAGGCAATGAGCTACAATTAGCAGATGGTAAAACCGCACAAGTTAGAATCCCTGCGTCAGGTTCGAATCCACCAGCCACAATCCCACTCTTCTATTACGATGAAGTACAAGGTATTTGGGTAGAAGACGGTACCGCTACTTTAGACGATGGATTCTATGTTGGGGAAGTTACTCACTTCACAACATGGAATGCAGATAGAATTTATGAAACTGTATACGTTGATGGTTGTGTCGTTGACAAAGAAAATCAATCAATTGCCAATGCAAGGATTCGTTCGGAAGGTGTTAACTATAATGGTCGCTCATCTGCCTATAGTGATGCTCAAGGTAACTTTAGAATACCGGTTAGACAAGATAGTACAGTGCTGATCTCTGCAGAAAGCCAGTATCAAAGTCGCACAGAAACTATACACACCGATTCACGTGATGAAACCATGAATGAGTGCTTAACCCTTGATGATGCTACAACCAAGATCCAACTAACCTGGGGACAAAACCCTAGAGACTTAGATACACACTTCTATGGCCCAAATGGTGAAGATGGTCGATTCCACGTTTACTATGGCAATAAGAACTTCAATCAATCTGGCAATAATATTTTCTTAGATGTTGATGATACAAGTAGTTATGGCCCAGAAGTTGTGACCATTCCTGACTTTACTGTTCCTGGAACTTATCGTTATGGCGTATACAAGTACTCTGGAACCGGCGATATTCAGCGCCGAGAGACAAAAGTAGAAATCATTTTAGACGGTAATCGCACTGTGTTTACTCCACCAGAGGGAGATGCAGAACGTTGGTGGTATGTATTTGAAATTGAAGTAAGCGACAACCTAAGTTTCAGCCTAACTCCAATAAATCAATGGTCAACAACTGACCCTGACTCCGCGGCTACTCCTGACTCCGCTACTACTCCTGACTCCGCTACTACTCCTGCTGCAGCTTATAGTAGCCAAGTCCTGAAATCATCTCAGCCAACGCAAAACTACGCAGAAAAAATGCTAGAAAGTAAATACTACGCTGACTAGTGTCCCCCCCCCTGATAAACCAAAGGGCGATAGAATTTAATTCTACCGCCCTTTCTCTTACTCGTTCACTTTTTAACAAAGCACTAAAAACGGCCTTGATAAGTAAACTGGTACTTACCTTGGCTATCAGGGTTGCCCAACCACTTAAGCTGACTCTGCATTGCTGGCGGGAATTCCGCCCCCGGCTTAAACCATGCTGCCAACGTGTAGCGTTGGTTAGGTGTTAGGCTCGCTGAGAACTCACTGTCTACCTGATCGCTCTTCTGAGTGCCTTTCGCTGCAATTGTGCTGTCTTCACAGGTTATGTCCGCAATCACAGGACCAAGGTCTAACGAACCAACAGGAGAGTCGACTGCGGCACCAGACCAAGCCAATGTACCTTCGCCAGATTGACACCAAGGCTGAGCGTGAACCGCATGCTTAATCGTCAGTTCAACTTGCCCACCAATAGAAACCGGTACTGGAATGGCTAGAGCGTATTTCATCACGTTCATAGCAGGCATTGAAGCCACTAAGTTTTCTGCATATGCGCCGCTCATGCTGTACCCGACACGCCCTTTACCTGATAAATTCATGTCACTGTTACGACCAAAACGAACCGCCAGTTCTGCTTTGGCTTGGAATAACTTAGAAAACTGGAAATCCCACTGCACTGAACCGTAATTAATGCGCTGCCACACGATGTTGTTAGCGCTGCCTTGCCAAATGGTGCCCTCAACGCCTTCGATACTCAAACCGCGCACAGCAGGTGCCTGCTTTAGAGCAAAAGAAGCCGGCAAGTGCAGCAACAAACTGACCGAGAAAAAGACGATAAAGATGCCACTGAAGAGCAGGCCATACTTAAAAGATAAACCGCGTTTCACATTAACCTCGTTTAAACTGTAGTCGGTTGACGTCAATAACCCCTGGGTTATCAGAGCGATCAATATCCATAAACTCGACCTCAACACCCTGTTTTTCTTTCAGGTATGTAAGCCAGTCAACGAACTTATTAAAAGGCACAGGTTTTACCCACACTTGCAACATCTCGCCACGTGGTTGCACACGTATCAGCTCGATATTAAAGCGACGCATAGAAGCAGGCACAGATTGATTCAGAGGTTGACTGGCACTAATGCCGCCACTGCCTCGTAGCTCAACCACTTCATTGGCTTTATTGGTTACCCAAGCCAGTAGTTGCTTCTCGCTTTGAATGCGGGTCTGCGCAAGTTCAGCTCGCTGACTGAGTGGCTGGATTAGCCCCCAATAAACGACACCGACCACCAATAGAATTGAGCAACCAATCACTAATCGTTGCTCTCTTTGACTTATTGAAGTCCACCACGCTTGGAGTGGCTCAATCATATTTCTCATCACTGATCTCCTTACGCAGGTTATTGATGGGGTTTAAGAGTAAAGCTGCCAAATACGGCATCGCCATTACGGTTTAATGGACCTTGTTCGACGGTAAATTTCTCTTCGAGCTTCACTCTTGCGGTCTCAAAATGTTGGAAGTCAGAGCTTTTCGCCTGGAGTCGAATCTCAGAACGATTACCATCGTAGCGAATGCTTTCGACTTCAATTGATTTCACCTGACCTAAGGTTTCAGGCAGCAATGCTAACCAACCCAATAAAGAATCACCATCGCCTGAGCCGCCATATTTCTTGGCTTCATCGTTCATCTGACGCTTAAGGTAGCTGACCGTCGGAATACGTTGCTTGCCCGGAAGTACGCTTCTAAAAATACGTTCACTCTCCGTTCGGTACGCTTCGGCTTGTGCTTCGTACTGCTGAACCTTTAAGACTTGCTGAGTGACGATCACCGCCACCAGCAAACAAGCTGCGATCGCTACTTTTTGCCATACACGCCAGTACTTACTGAATGAAGATTTGGTTTTAAAGGTGCCAGTCAGTAAGTTTACGCCACTTGTAATGGCTTGTTGGCTCAGTAAAGACATCACCAGTTCCGCAGGTTTAGCTTGCCACTCAATGCCACTTTGCAGTTGAACGTCATCACTTGGCAGTGCGGTGTAGCTAAAAATCGTTGGTGATTGCTCTTCGTCATCTAAGGCAACCCAATCGCTTTGTAAGAACATCGCTAGCCACGCCTCATTGATCGACACTGCTTGATAGTTGCTTTGACGCAATAACCAATGTTGGTCGATCTGCAGCGCACTGATGCCCTGATCTTCTAAAGGCAACGCTAAGGTATCAGGCAATACTTTACGAAAGATAATGTTCGCTTCGCGGAAAGTATCCAGCGCCTGCTTAAGCCAATCACGTTCCACACCACACACTGTCGCGTGCGTTGCGTCTTTCTCTAAAATAGTCAGGTGTAAGTCTTCGATATCTTGTGCGACTTCGTCTTCTAATAAAAACGGCAGCATAGAATCGAACTGGCGAGCAGCACCTTTCGGGATCTCAACACGCTTAATTAAGCATTCATTTCCCGGCAATAAAGCGATACAGCTACGCTTTTCAGCGTAAGGCGTTAACTCATCCAGCTGCTCCCAGCTAGACAGTTCGCCACTTGCTATCACTTCTTGTTGGCTTGTCGACCAAACTAACCACTGCACAGGGCTTTGTGGTTCGCTACTCAGTCGAACGGTCAGAAACTCGCTCACTGATTCCTCCAAAACGACGGCGTACTACCGTCACTGTTTCTCGATTACTACTATAGAAAAGCGTCCGTATACGTACACGTGACTGCTCAACTAATACCTCTGCATCTAGCTCAAAATAGGCGCTATCTACAGTTAAATATGCTTTCGCTTTTTTGCTGACTTCGGCACTCACACCCACAATAGCAGGCTCAGCCATAAACGCATCCACCGTATCCCAACCATCGAATGGGCGTTTGTCTATCAGCTGTTTGGCATCCGATTCACTTAAGCCGGGGGCAAACATCGCTTCCAATAACGGCGCCTGCTTTTCCGTAAGAGTATTCACATTCAAACGGAAATCGTCGCTCGGCAAAGCACAAACAAAGGGGCGAACCTTATTCATCACCTCACCCGTGACTTGATAAACCGCGCGTAGCTCGGACTCATCGGCCATTAAGCCATTCGCTGCCAAATAAGATGGCTTCATCGCCTCATAAGTACTGTCTTCGACACCTGCTGAAGAGGTGGTTCGGGTATCACTATCAACAAATTCCCAGCTTGAATGTGCGATAACCTCGGCCTGATAAGGCTCAATATCTTGGTTTTCCAACAAGGTTTGCCAAACCGTAATTAAATAAGGTGTTTGGTTACTTGAAGTCGTCGCCACACCAGCCAACGCATTGAGATTAAAACATGCCTGAGCATCAACAATACGGCCTTTAACTTGACCATAATCCAACGGGTATACCTGTTCTTCTAACGCCCATGGTTGACTCAAGTTGACGGTATCACTGTCTTTGTAGCTTTGCCTAATGCCGTCTTGCACCAGCGCTTCGACACCAATGCTGTACCAGTAAGCCTGTTGGTAACTCAGTTGATTGCCCACGCGCTTAAATTGAGTAAACAGGCGTTCCGACATACTGCCTGCGATGGTTGCCATTATCGCCAGTAGCATCAGGATAATGATCAGCGCAACACCTCGCTGCTTGCGCCCCATGGCAGACCTTGTCAGTGCAAACTTATTAGTTCGATGAGTCATTATTCCCCTCATTACTACTTGAAGAGTCACTGTTTGAAGAATCATCGGCCTGATCTAGCGTGCCACCAGGGGTGAGATAAATACGCTCTATCTCACCATAATCTTTCAAGGTTAGCTTTAACCTTACCGCTTTCGGTAGCGATTTGTCGGCTTGCCACTCTTTCCCCCAGCGGCTTCCGTCATAAAACTCGAATTCCAAGCTTTCAACATCATCAAGCAAAGGCGTAATCACACCCTCTTGGCCTGCAGGGGTATCGGGGTAGCGCCACCACACACGCTCAAGCGTTTCTTCTTTAATGCGGTAACCCACTTTGGTGACTTCTCCGCGAGGAAACTGCTGCTGTGGGTTATGCCAGCCAAGGCGAGTAAACATGATGCCAACGCTGTCGGAATCCAGTAAATACTCTTTAATTAAGATCAGCTTAGATGATGCTTCTTCACCGTTGGTACGAAATTGTCGTACCGCCATCTGGCGAAAATCATTATCTAAAATGACTAAGCTACGTTGCAGTTGATTTAAACGAGCACTACGCTCGATTGAAAGCTCGTTGCTGCGCTGAACCTGATTGACTACCTGATAAGCCGCCATGCTTAACGTGGCAAAGATAGCGATCGAGACCAAAACCTCAATTAAGGTAAAGCCTCTCCCGTTCGAAGATAGACCTTGTGTACGAGACACACGCTTATTGGCGGACATGCTCTTACTTAGCGACTTGCTCTGAGCTAACGACACGCTTTTACTTGACCACATAGCTGCGCACCGTGACCACTGGAGAAGCTTGTTTACTGGTTGCCACACTCACATCAAACGCCTTTAATAAATCATCGCTAGTATCGATTGGCGTGACCTTCCAAAACCACTCTCTCTCGGCCAACTCTTGTGTGCCCTGCGCTTTTTTTAGCTTCTCAGGATGCAGCATCACCAAAGCCATTTGATTATCAACGACCATAGCCGCGAAGGTTTTTTCTTCGAGATAACTGAGGGTATTGATGTGCTGAGTAACAGCACGAATCACACTGATCGCCGCAGTCGCAAAGATAGCGAGCGCAACCAATACCTCAAGCAGCGTCATTCCTCGAGAACCAAGGGGCATACCACGAAAACGATAAGGAGAACGGTTATTCCTCTTCATCTTCTTCTCCCGGTTCTAGCAGTCGAATCACACCATTGTCCAATACTCGAATACGCCAACCATCTTGTATGGTGTCTCCGGTATTTGGATAAAACGACAATACAAATGGCGTCATTTCAGCACTCGACAAGATGTAGATCTGTGGTGGTTTCGGCTTCTTTTCCTCTTCAAGATCAGCAAACATATCTTCATCAAACAAGCTTCCTGGGTTGAACAACCGATCATCGTCTTCCCATGCGCCACCACCTAAGGTCAGTGACAATGCGAGTTCTTCCGGTAGTTCAGTTAAAGAGGGGATTTTTTCAAAATCGACTTCTTGCCAGCCTTCAGACTTAAGCGCCATCAGTACATAGGTCGATTTCTTTTCATCAACTCGAACGCCAAAATCTAAGCCGCTCAAAATAGCCTCTTCATTGAGTAATTGAACTCGCTGATAAAAGCTTTGAGCGTATTTTTTAGCAACATCTTTGCTATTGGTAGGAATGGTCGCGATCACCGCAACCGCCGTTACTGACAGTAGTACCAACACCAAGAGAATCTCAATCAAGGTGAAACCTGGCTGTGTTTGCTTAGTTTTCACCTTTAGACTCCATCTGTTTACGTCCTACCATCAATAACGTATCAAGCATCAATAACGAATCAAACAATAAGCTGAAGCTTATTGGAAATCCTGCATGTTCCAGTTGCCGATATCCGCCGCAATACCTTCACCACCTTCTTGGCCATCAGCACCAAGAGTGAAAATATCAATAGTGCCGTTATCACCAGGGCTTAGGTATTGGTACTCGTTACCCCATGGGTCGTTTGGCAGACGCTTGATGTAGCCACCGTCGCGGTAGTTACGAGGCTCTGGGCTGCTTGGCTTAGAAACCAATGCATCAAGACCTTGATCCGTTGTTGGGTAAACGCTGTTATCCAGTTTGTACATATCTAGCGCGTTCTCTAACGCCACGATATCAGTGATGGCTTTTTGTTGGTCTGCCTTCTCTTTATTACCCAATAGGTTAGGTACAACAAAGCTCGCCAATACGCCAAGGATAACCACAACAACCATCACCTCGAGTAGAGTAAAGCCTGATTGTTTCTTCATTTTATTTTTCATTATTTTCTCCAAATTACAGACAGCGAGTTGAAGGTAATAATGTCCTTCTTCTCGTTAATCCAAAAACTAACGTCTTATAAGCGGTAGGTTAGCCGCTCATCAAATTATTCATTTCAAGCATCGGCATCAGAGTCGCCATCACAATGAACAGTACTAAGCCTGCCATCAAAGCGATAAGTGCTGGCGTAAAGATACCTAATGCGATATTCACGGTCGATTCAAAGCTTTGATCCTGGTTATCTGCCGCTCTTGTTAGCATTTGCTCTAACTGACCACTCTGCTCACCACTGGCGATCATATGCAGCATCATTGGAGGGAAGAGTTTGGTTTGATCGAGCGCTTTACGCAGGCTTGCCCCTTCTCTAACACTGTCTGACGCCTGCAGTACTTGTTGCTTCACATGGTGATTCGACATTACATCAACCGCAACCTTCATCCCCTCAAGGATAGGAATCGCACTCGAGGTACAGATAGAGAGTGTTCGTGCAAAACGAGAGGTATTAATTCCTTTCGCGATCTTGCCGATCAGTGGAATGCTTAATAGCTTGCGATCCCAACTCATGCGAACACCCGGCTTTTTCAGAGCGGTCTTAATCAACACAATCACACCGATGATCAACAACAGTAATTGGATGCCCCAATTCTGGATAAATTCACTCGATGCCAATAAAAATTGTGTCGATTGAGGAAGTTCTTGGCCCATTTGGATAATCGGTTCAACGATCTTAGGTACCACGGTTGCCAGCAGGAACGAAACAATCGTCACCGCAAACACCACCAGCACCACAGGGTAGATCATCGCTTGCAGCAACTTAGAGCGCATCTTCTGACGGTTTTCTGCGTAATCAGCCAGTCGCTCCAATACCGCATCTAAGTGACCCGATTTCTCACCAGCCGCGACCATGGCTCTAAACAGTTCATCAAAGACATGTGGGTAATCAGCCAAGCTATCGGCTAGCGAATAACCTTCCGTTACCTTCGAACGAACCGCCAGTAACATGGTTCGAATACGTGGCTTTTCAGATTGCTCCGCCACGGCTTTCAAGCACTCTTCTAGCGGCATGCCTGATTGCACCAAGGTGGAAATTTGGCGAGTAATCAAAGCAAGGTCTGGCGTGCTGATACCACGCTTAAAGCTGGTCGAAGGCTGTGCACCTTTCGTCGTTTTAGCTTTAGCTTCGGTCATCTCAACCGGCATCAAGCCTTGTTCTTTTAAGCGCTGGCGAGCCTGACGAGCGTTATCCGCTTCAATCGAGCCCTTTTTGCTCTTACCCTTGGCATCCAGTGCTTTGTATTCAAATGCCGCCATACTAGACTTCCTTGGTCACGCGCATCACTTCTTCTAGGGACGTTACCCCTTTCAGAACTTTGCTCAAGCCATCATCTCGAATACTTGGTGTTGTGCCACGAATTGCTTTCTCAATTGCCTGTTCGCCAGCTTCACTGTGAATCAGCTCTTGTACCGAATCGTCAATCATCAGGAGTTCATGAATACCGGTACGGCCTCGATAGCCTTTGTGACTGCAGCTTTCACACCCTTTGGCATGGTAAAGCGTTAGGCTGTCTTTCTTCTTCAACCCAAACAGTTTTTTCTGTTCTTTATCCGCTTCGTAAGGTTCTTTACAGTCGTTACACAGGGTGCGAACCAAGCGCTGAGCCAAAACACCCAGCAGCGAAGAAGAGATCAAGAAGGGTTCGATGCCCATATCACGCAGACGTGTAATCGCACCAACGGCAGTATTGGTATGCAGAGTCGACATAACTAAGTGACCGGTCAAAGAGGCTTGGACAGCGATCTCTGCGGTTTCCAAATCACGGATCTCACCAATCATGACCACATCAGGATCTTGACGAAGAATGGCACGTAAACCACGCGCAAAGGTCATATCAACCTTAGGGTTCACTTGTGTTTGACCAATGCCATCGATATCGAATTCGATCGGGTCTTCAACGGTTAAAATGTTTCGTTCATTGCTGTTGAGTTCTTGCAGGCCTGCGTACAGGGTCGTCGATTTACCTGAACCTGTCGGGCCGGTCACCAAGATAATGCCGTGTGGGCGCTGAATCAGCTTACGGAAGTTTTCATGGTTTTCTGCTGTCATACCTAAACTGTGCAAGTCTAGACGAGTGGCGTTTTTGTCCAACAGACGCATTACCACACGCTCACCGTGCGAAGAAGGCATGGTTGAAACACGAACATCAACCGCTCGGCCACCAATACGCAAAGAAATACGACCATCTTGTGGCACGCGTTTTTCCGCAATATCCAATTTAGCCATAACCTTTACACGTGACACGAGCAGCGGAGCCAGTTTACGGCTCGGCGCCAACACATCACGTAACACACCATCAATACGGAAACGGATCGACAGTGATTTCTCAAAGGTTTCGATGTGTATATCCGAAGCACCCTCTTTGATCGCCTCACCCAGCATCGCATTGATTAACTTGATGATTGGTGCATCATCTTCTGATTCAAGTAAGTCTTCGTCTTGAGGCAGTTCTTCCGCTAGTGAGAAGAAATCATCACTATCAGCACCAATGTCTTCCATGAGCTGACGAGCTTCCGACGAGTCACGCTGATAAGCATCGGTCAGTTTTTTATCAAACTCATCGAGAGTAATCGCTTGTGGCGTGAAACCATTTTTCACAACACGACTCACTTCAATGATCGCCGCCGATTTCAGTGGCTCAACATAATAAAGTATCGGTGCGCGCTCTGGATGTTGATACTCCAACACCATCTTATAGCGATTCGCAAAGCTAAACGGCAAGCGCTGATAAGTACGTGCCGCCCCTACCAATTCAGCCATTATTCTGTTTCCATCTGATCAATGAAGGCTTGAAGTTCAGCCGGGTAATTCATGCTTTCGCCAAATTTAGGCAATACCGGGATGTTATCGTCTGCCATTAATTTCAGTCCTTGCTCAGCCTTGTACAACTGCTCAGCACGGATGAAGTTGTATTTACGCTGCGTGATACCATCGGCTGTCATACCATCACGAATAATGGTTGGTTTGATGAAGACCATTAGGTTCTTTTTCTCAACCTGAGTACTGGTTGATTTGAACAGGTGTCCTAGAACAGGGATATCGCCCAAGAACGGCACCTTAGATTCACTTTCCAGCGCTCGCTCGTCAATCAAGCCACCCAGCACCAGCATTTGACCGTCTTGAACAATCACTGACGTATTTAGCTGACGCTTAGCAAAACGAACATCTACTGCCCCGTTTGCGCCTAATACGTTCGATACTTCTTGTTCTATTTGCAGCTGAACCGAGTCACCTTCGTTGATTTGTGGCACCACTTTAAGCTTGATACCCACTTCTTTACGATCGACCGTTTGGAATGGGTTATCATTACTTGAACCCGCAGTTGATCCCGTTAGAACCGGAACCTCTTCACCCACAATGAACGACGCTTCGCCGTTATCCATAACTGTAATGCTAGGAGAAGACAGAATGTTTGAGTTGGAGTCGGTCGCTACCGCACTGATCAGCGCAGTCCAATCACCCATCACCACACTCATTGCGGCACCATTAACGCCAGAAAGTGCAGAAGCCAAGGTTGAATAGTCACCAGCTTCTGTAGTCGTCTCATTACGCACAAAGTCGCCGTTATCGTCATAGACTGCAGTGGTCGTTTCAGTATCTTTCGCTTCTTCTAGGCCCACCATTACACCACCAATCGATGCACCAGTATTGCTGTACTGAATCATAGCGCCCGTTTCTAGATTACCCCATTGCACACCAAGGTTAACACCGTCACCTTCTGCCATTTCAACAATCAAGGCTTCGATCAATACCTGAGCACGACGAATATCTAACTGGGCAATAACATCTTGTAGAGCATTCATGATGTCTGGCTGCGCTGTAATTACCAAAGAGTTGGTATCACTGTGAGCTGAGATCATTACTTGGTTGCGTTGCGATGAACTGCCTTTGGTTGATGATTGTTTCTCTTGTTGCAGGTTATCCGACACGCCTTTCAGTACATCGACTAAGTCTTCTGCTTTTGCATACTTAAGATAAATAACTTGGTTGTTGCCCTTGGTTGCCATTTCGACATCAAGCTGTTCAATCAGCTTTCTTAAACGGCTACGTACCTTAGGGTCACCGGAAATAAGAATTGCATTAGTACGCTCATCGGCAACCAATTTAGGCTGTAGAAATGCAGGCGTATTCTTCGCATCTGTGGTTTTGCTTAGTGCGTCAACAATACGCACCATCTCTGCTGCTGAAGCGTTCTTTAGCTCAACAACTTCAATCTCTTTATCACCAGCTTGGTCAACACGCTTGATGATTTCAGCTAAACGGTTTACTACCGCCGCTCGGCCTGTAATAAGGATGATGTTGGCTGGGTCGTAGTGCACAACGTTACCCGCGCCAGCATTGTCGTTCAGTTGACGAAGCAGAGGAGAAAGTTCACGAACCGAGACGTTACGAACCGTCACTACGCGTGTCACTACGCTATCACCAGTGATCGAATCACGGTCACCAACAACGGGGATCGCCGAGGTTTTAGAATCTTTGGCTTTGATGATCTTAAGAACACCCGAGTCCATTTCGACGACTGCATAGCCATACACCTCTAGTACGTTTAAGAAGAAGCTGTAATATTGCTCTTCATTCAATACGTCGTAACTGCGTACATCGATTTTTCCGCGCACCGATGGATCAACGATGATGGTCTTCTCTAGGTTACGACCAACAATATTAATAAACTCTTGAATGTCAGTGCCCTTAAAGCTGGCACTAAAATCACTCGCGATGGCTGCGGGTGTGCAGATTAAGCTTCCTGCCAATAACCATGCACTTTTCTTAAACCAATGCTTCACGTACTTCTCCTACACTTTCGTCCTTCGTTAGACGCAAAGTTTTAAAATTCAATAAACACTTCATGTTGTTGACCATCTCTCTCGACGACGAGGTTTAGCTCTGTCAGCTCGGAGATAGAACGGAATATGTTGCCCATAGCGGCGGGGTCAGTCAGGTCTTGACCATTTAACTGAGTAGCAATATCTCCGTTTTGGAGCCCTACTGAGTTAAAAAGTTCTGAATCTTTGCCAGGGCTCACGCGATAACCAATAACGCTATCGTCGCGCTTCACCTGAGACAGTCGAACATATTGGAAGATTTGTTGCGGATCTTTCATTATCTTCGCTTTAATTTCATCAAGCTTCTCTTCTGCAGAAGCCGGGTTATTACCACGAACTGAAGAAGAGCTACGAGGTGCTGCAGGCGCTGATACGGCCAAACGCTTGTACTCAATACCTTCAAGCATCAAGGTTTCGTCTCGTCCTGAGTTATCAATGATCACGCGATCGATTAATACCGCTTTTAGCTTGGCTCGGGTGCCTTCAATCTCTTCATTAATCCCGTAGGTCGCTTGCGTGCCGCGATTGGCGATCACCGCTAAGCTCAGTTTTGGATTTGAGCTCGCGACTGCACCCACTAAAACGAGGTTTAAACGCGTCTTAGGCGCATCTTGGATAACTTGCTGTTCAACCACAGCGGGCGTGCTTGGGTTATAAGCACCAAACATGTTGCTCCGCTGCAAAGAAGAGATATCAAGGGTCGATTGAGGTGCTGAAGACGATGAAGCCGTTGCTACCCAAGGCACGAAAGTTTGCTCAGCAGGTTCGATAAACCATGCAAGCTGTCCTAAAATCCATGCGGAAGCTGTAATCAATACACAACAGGTGACTAAGCTTAGTTTCTGCTGAAGTACAAATCCATTCTCTAATAAGCGACTCAACACAGGAGAATTTCCTACGTGACTTTTGATATCTAAAAAGTTCACTTTAACCAACCCTTCCAATAACTAAGAAAACTGTAACTTACTAAACTTTCAGCTTTTTTGTTCATACATCCTATTCAGGCTTATTTAAAGCACAGGGTCGCAAACTATATCATAGACAACCTGTAAATCTTCATAACCTGCGCTATTTTGCAATCTTCCTTGAAAAAAAAGCCCATCGCCTCCACATAAACTTCTACTTAATGTGATAAGCATCATCAAAAACATGTTGCGCACTGTTCATTACAGTTAAACCGCATTCATTTCTCACTTAATAAGGCACAGCCCTATATGAAAACTGCTAATGAAGCTGTCAGACTCGATAAATGGTTGTGGGCAGCTCGTTTTTACAAAACCCGGTCTATTGCTCGCAACATGGTCGATGGTGGCAAAGTCCACTATAATGGTCAGCGCAGCAAGCCAAGTAAAATTGTCGAACTTGGGGCTGTGATTACACTGCGCCAAGGTAATGAAGAAAAGACGGTAACGATCGAGAAAATCTCTGCCCATCGCGGTGGAGCTCCGATCGCTCAAACCCTCTATAAAGAAACCACCGAGAGTTTGGCAAAAAGAGAAGAGTTTGCACAACAGCGCAAGCTAAATGCTCATAGCCCAGCACCAGAACGTCGCCCAGATAAAAAGCAACGTCGTGACATCATCAAGTTCAAGACTCAATAAGCTAGAAGGAATAGCCAAATGGCAGACCCAATGTCTACAAGTAATGTTTTAAATCGCTACCTATTTGAAGACCTATCAGTACGTGGTGAATTGGTACAGATGGACGAAGCGTACCAACAGATTATTTCTAGCAAGGAATACCCAGCTCCAGTACAAAAGCTGTTGGGTGAGCTACTGGTTTCAACGACGCTACTAACGGCGACCCTAAAGTTTGAAGGTTCTATCACGATGCAGCTGCAAGGTGACGGCCCAGTATCTCTAGCAGTTATCAATGGCGATCACGATCAGAAGATCCGTGGTGTTGCTCGCTTTGAAGGCGATATCGCAGACGACGCAGGTCTACACGCCCTAATGGGTAAAGGTCATCTAGTGATCACTATCGATCCTAAGAAAGGTGAGCGTTACCAAGGTATCGTTGGTCTTGAAGGTGACACGCTTGCACAAGTGCTTGAAGGCTACTTCGCCAACTCTGAACAGCTTAAGACTCGTCTATGGCTGCGCACTGGCGAGCATGAAGGCAAAGCACACGCTGCAGGTATGTTGCTACAAGTAATGCCTGACGGCACCGGTACTCCAGACGACTTCGAGCACCTAGAGCAACTAACAGACACCGTGAAAAACGAAGAGCTATTCACTCTAGAAGCGAACGAACTGCTTTACCGTTTGTACAACCAAGAGAAAGTACAGCTATTCACACCACAACCGGTTGAGTTCTTCTGTGGCTGTTCACGCGATCGAAGTGCAGCAGCAATCATTACTGTTGCTCAAGAAGAGATCTACGACATCCTAAGCACCGAAGGAAGCGTTGGTCTACACTGCGATTACTGTGGCACAGACTACTCGTTCGACAAGAATGATGTTGATGCACTGTACGCAGAAGCAGCAGATAAAGGCAGCAATACGGTTCATTAATTTACGGCGTACCAAAAACACGTAATTTACCCCAAAAAGGTCAGCCCTCAGCTGGCCTTTTTTGTGATCAAAATAGCGCAAACTCCGTAACATCTCGTAATAAAATCACCGCTTAATTTTAATCAATTAATAATGTTCTCGCCCCTAGCGCAAAGGTTTGCGTACAGGATAGACTAGTTGGGCCAATATGTGACGAGACGCTTAAAACCCCATGGCTAATATGGATATTTTTTGAGCTATATCCCTGTTTCCCCCGAGTCTCGTTGCTAGCATGGTGAGCAGATAACAATAAAAAATTAATACAAAATCCCTACAAAATATCCTACAAGGAGCACCTATGACCGTTATGGAACATACAAAGGCTGCACAAATTGATCTAACTAAGCACGGACTGACTGGCGTTACTGAAGTTCTTCGTAATCCTAGCTACGAGCAGTTATTCGTTGAAGAAACACTGCCAGGTTTGGAAGGCTACGAAAAAGGCGTAGTAACGGAACTAGGCTCTGTTGCGGTAGACACTGGTATCTTTACTGGCCGCTCACCAAAAGATAAGTACATTGTTAAAGATGACACGACCCGCGATACCATGTGGTGGTCAGATCAAGGCAAAAATGACAACAAACCGATTACAACTGAAGTATGGAATGAGCTGAAAGAGCTTGTGACAACTCAGCTATCTGGCAAGCGCCTGTTTGTCATCGACGGTTATTGTGGTGCTAACCCTGATACGCGCTTAAGCGTGCGTATTATCACTGAAGTAGCGTGGCAAGCGCACTTCGTTAAGAACATGTTCATTCGTCCAACTGACGAAGAGCTAGCAACGTTCGAACCTGATTTCGTGGTAATGAACGGTGCTAAAACAACTAACCCTAACTGGGAAAAGCAGGGTCTAAACTCTGAAAACTTCGTTGCTTTCAACCTAACAGAGCGCGTTCAAATCATCGGTGGTACTTGGTACGGCGGTGAGATGAAGAAAGGCATGTTCGCAATGATGAACTACCTGCTTCCTCTGCAAGGCATTGCTTCAATGCACTGTAGTGCAAACGTCGGCGAGAAAGGCGATGTAGCCATCTTCTTCGGTCTATCTGGTACAGGTAAAACTACGCTTTCAACCGATCCTAAGCGTGAGCTAATCGGTGATGATGAGCACGGTTGGGATGACGATGGTATCTTCAACTTCGAAGGTGGTTGTTACGCGAAGACGATTCGTCTATCTAAAGAAGCAGAACCTGAAATCTACAATGCAATCCGTCGTGATGCACTACTAGAAAACGTAACAGTTCGTGGTGATGGTTCTATCGATTTTGATGACGGTTCAAAAACTGAGAACACTCGTGTTTCTTACCCGATTCACCACATCGATAACATCGTTAAACCAGTATCAAAAGCCGGTCACGCTCAAAAGGTTATCTTCCTGACTGCTGATGCATTCGGTGTACTGCCACCCGTTTCTAAACTGACTCCAGAGCAAACGAAGTACCACTTCCTATCTGGCTTCACTGCAAAACTAGCGGGCACTGAGCGTGGTATTACTGAGCCAACGCCAACGTTCTCTGCTGCATTTGGTGCGGCATTCTTAACTCTCCACCCAACTCAGTACGCTGAAGTGCTTGTGAAGCGTATGGAAGCAGCTGGCGCTGAAGCTTACCTAGTGAACACAGGTTGGAACGGTACTGGTAAACGTATCTCTATCCAAGATACGCGAGGCATCATCGACGCTATCCTAGATGGCTCAATCGACAACGCTGAAACTAAGGTTATCCCTATGTTTAACCTAGAAGTGCCACTAGCGCTGCACGATGTTGACCCAGCGATCCTTGACCCACGCGATACGTACACTGACCCTCTACAATGGGAAAGCAAAGCGAAAGATCTAGCCGAGCGCTTCATCAACAACTTTGATAAGTACACAGACAACGCTGAAGGTAAGTCACTGGTTGCAGCTGGTCCTCAACTGGACTAATCCAACCATCTGCTCGGGCTTAGCCAAAAGCAAACGCCCAATTTAAAATGATATTTTTGTAGCAAGCCCCTCTTTTGAGGGGCTTTTTTGTTGATGCTTGACCCTTTTTGTTCCACTCTGTTTTAAGACTATTGAAATTTAAGGCTTTCAGGGAATGAAAAAGGTATTCATGGTGTTCGGCATTGTGTTGGCTATCGCCGTTGCAACTATCGCAGCGCTGCTATTAAGCCTGCAGACCCAATACCGTGCGGATGTTGCCAACTTTTTTATCAAACATACGATTGAACAACCTGTATTCATTGAAGATGTTGAGTATCAGGCGCCTTATCACATCACCTTAATGGGCATTACCCAAAGCCAACCAGAAAAGCAAACACCTCTGTATATCGACAAGATCGATCTTTGGTTCAGCCCCAGCTCGATGACAGAGGCCAAACTGGTCTTTGAATCTGTTTTGATCAGCGGCCTACAATTAGAGGCAGACGATCTAAAAACACTGACTTCTTTATTTACCCAACCAAACATCAAGCTCCACCAGCTGGCCATCAACAATCTCGACTTTTCGACGCCAGAGTTTAATGCGCGAGGCATCGACCTACAGATCTCCGCCCCAACGTGGAACAACGATAACTCGCTGCTACCTTATGGAAAAACCCAACTCTCTGCCTCACAACTGTATTGGCAAGGTGAGGCATTCGATAATCTGTTGATTGATCTAGACCTCAAGCCGAGTGACAGCACCCTTTATGGTGCTTCGTTTGACTGGCGTGGCGCCAAGATTTCTGGGCAAGCTGAACAATATCAACAAGATTGGTCGTTGGTGAATGTGACCGTCGATGGCTTACGACTCAATCAGAAACAGACCCAAAACCTACTAAGCAAAGAGTGGGATGTTGCAGGCATTAAGATTAATCACATCAATAGCTTAGATATTCTGCGTAGCGACGTAGAGTGGCAAGATGGCCACCTCGCTGCCTTTGATGCCTCATTAGAAAATATCCAACTGCCTTTTGAAATCTGGAAACAACAGAAAGCCATTTTTTCTCTACAGGCAGAAGGAGTGACCATTGATGATGACATGTTCATCGAGCCAAGCCTCAAGCTCAACCTAGAAGCAAACCGGATTCTGATTGAGGATTTCTATACTCAATTCCTGCAGGGCACTGTTCAGCTCAATGGCGAAGTCGCCCCTAGCAGCATTCAATTGGCGCAGCTCGACCTGCAAGGCATCAAGTGGATTACCGAAAACCAAGATAGCCCTCTACCGGCCGCTCGCCTATTGCCTTGGCTCACACAGCTCCAGAACGTCGAGATTAACCGACTTAATATAGAACGCAGCCAACTTATCCAACTAGCACAAACGCCTTACTGGCAGGTCTCTGGATTACATGTCGAGGGGCATCAAGTTCAACTGCTGCAAGATAGAAAACTGGGCTTATGGCAAGGGAAGCTGATGGCGAGCGCCAATGATGCCAGCTACCAAAATATTCTCAGCGCACAGCCTGTGGTTGAGATGAATAGCGAACAAGGAAAATGGACGCTGACTCGTCTGTTTGCACCACTCAGGAATGGCTACATTGAAGCCAATGCAACGCTCGATTTTAACCAAATCAGCAAGCCATGGAGCTTAGATATTTCTGCCGATGGGTTACCCATTGCGCCTATGCTGCAGCGACTTGAATTACCACTCGATGCAACCGGCTATGGCGAGTTTGAACTTCAAGCCGCAGGTTTATATGGCGACTCACTGATGCTCGGTTACTCAACCACAGGGCAACTCACTGGCAGCGTTCGCCAGGGTGTGATGACCTTTAATGATAAGCTTTCTGAAACATCGACTGATAACGTGTTTGAAATTCCAGAGCTTAATGCGCATTTTGACCGTGGGCGCTTCACTCTCGAACCGATGCATATTATTGGTGCATCATCAGCAGAGCAAGGCGAACAAAGGGTTCAAACGCTCAATGGCGAGGCTTCTGGAGAACTCGACTTGCTTAAAGCTGAGCAACACACCCTCTCGATTACCCTATCGGACCCATGCCATCAAATCTCAGGAAAGCTCACCCAAGCTGAGTATTCGGAGATTAACGACTGCCAACAAAAAAACGCCACTCCATAGGAGTAGCGCTTTTAATCAATATCTTACCAAATCAACGGAGTGCTAGATGTGGGCTATTCGCTCACATTAGAATCTGTCGAGAGTATCTTTTTATAATCAGGGATCAGCATATAGGTTCCCGTAAACTCAACCGCTTCCACATCGCCACTGTTAATGGTCACATGAATGATGATACGAGCTTTTCTGCCAGACGCGAGGCGATCTAAATCGCCACTGATCCCATCCAATGAAGTGGATGCGACTGGGTTTTGCTCGACTGGGTGACGATAACGAATATTACTGTCTGCCAGTACGATATCACCGGTCAGCCCGCGTTCTTTCATCAATAACCAAGTCATCCCCCAACCAGTTAAGGTCGCTAAGGTAAAGGCAGAGCCTGCAAACATGGTATTATGCGGGTTCAAGTTGGGATTCAGCTGAGCACTACACTCAAATTGGTAACCCGTGTATTGGTTGATCTTGATGCCCATCTTGTCACTGATCGGGATCTGATGTTCCCAGCGCTGCTGAAGCTCATTACACCACTCAGGCTTACGCAGAACGTCTGCCATTGGGTCAAGATGCTTAACCATCTGTTGGTGACGCACAGGGCCACGTTGATCGTTAATCTCACCGCGACGTTCAAATTCATTCTTCTCATAGAATGAGATCGCATCTTCACGTGCATTACACACCAAGCGCTTAGCACCTTCTTGGCGAGCCAATGACTCAAGTGCGACTAGAATCAACGAACCCATGCCTTTACTTTGGCGAGATTTCTTCACCGCCATGTAGCGGATCTGACCTTCCAGATCTGGGGTGATATACAGACGACCAATCGCCATCGGGCGACCCCGACCATCAACGATCATGCGATGGTGACTCATTGGGTCATATTCATCGCGCTCAGAACCTACCGGCATTCGCCAAGGTTCACGGAGCATCTGCCAACGAAAATGGTAATACTTGTTTAGCTGATTTTCGGTGGTTGGTGTTATGAGTTTAAACATGCTTATTCCTTTAAGCCTAAACCTGCAGCCAGAATGTCACTGGGCCATCATTAACCAAAGACACTTTCATGTCGGCTGCGAATCGGCCACGTTCCGTTGGTAACACTGATTCACACTGGTCAGAGAAATAGTTATAAAGACGCTCAGCATCTTCTGGGTGAGCACCACGAGAGAACCCTGCTCGAGTCCCTTTCTTGGTATCGGCCGGCAGAGTGAATTGAGACACCACTAATACCTTACCTTCTACCTGCTTCACGTTGAGGTTCATTTTATCGTCTTCATCTCCAAAGACACGATAAGTGGTCACTCGTTCCATCAAACGTTTAGCTTTGGCTTCATCATCACCTTTTTCTACGCCTAACAGAACCAATAAGCCTTGCTCAATCTCACCAACTACTTCGCCATCAACACGGACGGCAGCTTCACTTACTCTCTGGATCAGTGCTATCACTGTTGTTTCCTTGCTCTGTGATTTTGTCTTTATCCGACGAGTGTACCATTTCTTTCGAGTCACTCCACTGTTCCTGCTCACCCAATGCAGCGGTCACCTCAGCACCCACCAGCACAATCAACCAGCACAAATAAACCCAGACAAAAAGAATTGGTATTGCCGCCAATGCGCCATAAATCAACTGGTAAGAAGGGAATTGAGTAATGTAGGCCGCGAAGCCTTTCTTACTGAGTTCGAACAACAGAGCCGCCACTAGAGAACCTGCAGCCGCATGAGAAAAGTGTATCTTTTTGTTGGGAACCAACAGGTACAGACCGAAAAACGCAAAGAAAGAGATAATCAAAGGCAGTTTGCGAATTACGGTATTAAAGGCGCCAGATACGACTTCATTTTGTAGCAGACTGAGCGATGTCACATACGAAGTGGCAGCAATACTCGCCCCAACCAAGATCGGCCCAAGTGTTAGCACCATCCAGTACATTGAGAACGACAATACCGCACGTCGCTTCTCATTAACACGCCAGATGTAGTTTAGGTTCTTATCGATATTCGAGATCAACATCAGTGCCGCAATGAACAAGAACACACTACCGACCGCCGTCATTTTTCCGGTATTGGCAACGAACTCTAACAAGGCACCGTGTACGGCATCCCCAGACGCGGGAACAAAGTTGGTAATAACGAAGTTTTGAATGACGATACCAACATCAGCAAAGATGGAGAATGACGACAAGATAGAGAGCAAAACTGTCAGCATCGGAACGATCGAGAGCAAGGTAATGTATGCCAAGTAGCCCGCATTCACATTGACTCTATCGTGCGTCATCCGCGCCAAAAGATAGCGAGAAAACTTAATACTGAGTGTGGCGACCTTTTTTATCTTCAACTTGTAACTCCCTTGTAACTCGTTCATAGTCCTAATTAATATTCCGTTACTTAACTATAGGAAACTAGGATGCCTTATTTAATAGTTATAGTCCTCTCTATTTTTACTCTTACTGGATGCCAGTCAGCTTATTACTCCGCCATGGAGCAAGTGGGCTATCACAAGCGTGACATTATGGTTGATAGAGTGGAAGACGCTAAAGAGTCACAGCAGGATGCTCAGGAAGAGTTTACCAGCGCACTTGAAGCACTCAGCAGCCTGACTAACTTCAGTGGCGGCGACCTTGAAGACATGTACAACCAAATCAACGATAAATACCAAGACAGCGAGAAAGCCGCGCAAAATGTCAGTGATCGCATTGCTGCGATTGAAGATGTGTCGGATGCGCTGTTTGAAGAGTGGCAGAGTGAATTAGATCTCTACACCAGTGACTCACTGCGCCGCTCGAGTGAGCAAAAGCTTCGTGAAACTAAATCGTCTTACCAAACGATGCTGTCAGCAATGAAGCGCGCCGAGAAGAAAATGGACCCCGTGCTCAATACCCTTCGCGACAATACGCTTTACTTGAAGCACAACCTCAATGCGAGCGCTGTCGGTTCACTGCAGGGCGAGTTTATGAGCTTAGAAAAAGACATCGCCTACGCGATTAAGCAGATGAATGCAGCGATCGCCGAATCGGATAAGTTCCTAGCTCAGTTGAACCAAAAATAACGCCCGTAGACACAAATAAACATAAGCCCGTATGAACCCAATCATTATTACTGGCGGCCCTGGCGCCGGAAAAACCAAACTGATCAATGCCTTGGGTGATGCGGGTTACCCCACCTTCGCAGAGTCCTCTCGCCAGTTAATCGAACAGCAGAGCCAACTTGAGAACGGTATCTTACCTTGGTTAGACCTTCCGGGCTTTGCACGCCTATGTTTAACCGTCATGAGCGAACAAAAAGACCAAGCCAGTCAGCATCCTGTTGCCTTTCTCGATCGTGCCATTCCAGACATTTGTGGCTATTTGGCTCAGGCGAAACTAGAGATAAACACAACCTACCGAGAAGCGAGCCAAGGTTATCACCCCCAAGTGTTGTTCTGTCGCCCTGAGGCTTCAATTTATGTACAAGATGATGTGAGACCTTATCCGTTTGAGGAGGCGCTAGAGATTCACCACGCGTTAGAAAGAGTCTACCAAGAACTTGGCTATGAGGTGGTTGAAGTGCCGTTTATGCCAGTCGAAGAACGGCTTCAATTCGTTGAGCGTTACTTATGTATCAAAAGCTAGATCCCCAACTCGGTCGTTCCTCCCTCTTGAGGATGACGAAGACTTAAACACTCTTCGTATCTCGTTTAACCGTATCTAAACAAACTAAAAAACAAAAGCCCCGAGCAGCTAGGCTACTCGGGGCTTTCTTATCTACTTAGCTAGAAGCTAGTCAGCTGGCAATTAAGCCTTAGCTGGACGTGCTGCACGCTTACGTTCGTTTTCAGTAAGAAGCTTCTTACGGATACGAATGCTTACTGGCGTTACTTCTACTAGTTCGTCTTCGTCGATGAACTCAAGAGCTTGCTCTAGAGTGTGACGGATAGGTGGCGAAAGAACCTGTGCTTCATCAGTACCAGATGCACGAACGTTCGTTAGCTGCTTACCTTTCAGACAGTTTACTGTCAGGTCGTTTGAACGGTTATGAATACCGATAATTTGACCTTCGTATACTTCATCCGCGTGCTCAGCAAATAGACGACCACGTTCTTGTAGGTTGAATAGTGCGTAAGTCAGAGCTTTACCAGTTGCGTTCGAGATTAGAACACCGTTGTTACGTTGACCGATTACGCCGCCTTTGTGAGGGCCGTAGTGATCAAATGAGTGGTAAAGAAGACCAGAACCAGACGTTAGAGTTAGGAACTCAGTTTGGAAACCGATAAGACCACGAGAAGGCATCATGAAGTCCATGCGAACACGGCCTTTGCCATCTGGAGACATATCAGTTAGCTCACCTTTACGTAGACCGATGTTTTCCATGATGCCACCTTGGTGCTCTTCAAGCACGTCGATAGTCACAGTTTCAAACGGTTCAGTTAGGTTGCCATCTTCGTCTTTCTTGATGATAACTTCTGGACGAGATACAGCTAGTTCGAAGCCTTCACGACGCATGTTTTCAATCAGGATAGACAGGTGAAGTTCACCACGACCTGAAACACGGAAGCGATCCGGGTTATCAGTTTCTTCAACACGTAGTGCAACGTTGTGTACTAGTTCTTTTTCTAGACGCTCAAGGATGTTACGTGAAGTAACGAACTTACCTTCTTTACCCGCGAACGGAGAAGTGTTTACTTGGAACGTCATTGTTACTGTTGGTTCGTCAACAGAAAGCGGAGTCATTGCTTCAACATTGTTTTGGTCACAGATAGTGTCTGAAATCTTCAGCTCACCAAGACCAGTGATTGCAATGATGTCGCCAGCGTTAGCTTGCTCAACTTCGTGACGGTCAAGACCTAGGTAACCAAGAACTGTACCTACTTTACCGTTACGTTTTTTGCCTTCTGCATTTACGATAGTTACTTGTTGGTTTGGTTTAACAGAACCACGAGTAACACGAGCAACACCGATAACACCTACGTAAGAGCTGTAATCAAGTTGCGAAATTTGCATTTGTAGTGGACCGTCAAGGTCAACTGCAGGCGCGTCTACTGTATCAACAACAGCTTGGAACAATGGTTCCATGTCTGTACCAGTTTCGCCTTCTTCCATCGTTGCCCAACCGTTTAGAGCTGAAGCGTAAACAACGGTGAAGTCTAGTTGCTCATCAGTAGCACCTAGGTTGTCGAAAAGGTCGAATACTTGATCCATAACCCAATCAGGACGAGCGCCTGGGCGGTCAATCTTGTTGATTACAACGATTGGCTTAAGACCGTGTGCGAAGGCTTTTTGCGTTACGAAACGAGTTTGAGGCATTGGGCCATCAACTGCGTCAACGATAAGCAGAACAGAGTCAACCATAGACATGATACGCTCAACTTCACCACCGAAGTCCGCGTGTCCCGGGGTATCTACGATGTTGATGCGGTAATCATTCCAGTTGATTGCTGTGTTCTTAGCAAGGATTGTAATGCCACGCTCTTTTTCGATGTCATTCGAATCCATGACACGCTCTTCAGCTTCACCACGAGACTCAAGAGTGCCTGACTGTTGTAGCAGTTTATCAACCAAAGTCGTTTTACCGTGGTCAACGTGCGCGATGATCGCGATATTTCTTAACTTATCAATCTGTGGAGTAGACATGGATTCTCGATTCACTCATAAAAGTAGCCGTCACTTATCTCAAAAGTTTGGATAATAACCGCTAGCTTGATTTAAAAAACGGTCAATAATATACCAGATTCTAGACAAAAACCCAGAAATATGTGATCTGAACCAAGGCTTTTTTCTTTATTAGCGATTCATATCCGCTTAACTTTGATTCAGTACAGTGTTGAGCAGCGAAATTCGTAGGACTCTAAAAAAGTATCACCTGCGAGTGGCGAGCCAAATCTCCCGCAAAATAACAAAAGTGGATTGACAACTTAGGCAATTCATTGCTGAATGGTGCTCGCTTATGTCTCATATTGGTGCATAGACAAACGGTCGCACCAATAAAGTGCAGATAGAGATCATTTTGGTGCAAAAACCAGATTAAGCAAAATCGCAAAACAAGTAAATCATTGAAATTAATGGAATAATTTTTTTGGCACGTTTTTGGCAATAGATAAATCAGCATCGATTAATGCACTTATAGACATTAATCAATGCTAGTTTCAACCGAATCGAGCTAATACCGAATTAATAACACTGGAGGTTATCCAAGATGTCAGTAGAAAATGTACTATCCCTGATCCAAGAGAACGAAGTTAAATTTATCGACTTACGTTTTACTGATACAAAAGGTAAAGAGCAGCATATCTCTATTCCTTCTCACCAAGTTGATGCAGACTTCTTCGAAGAAGGCAAAATGTTTGACGGCTCTTCAGTAGCTGGTTGGAAAGGCATTAACGAATCTGACATGGTAATGATGCCAGACGCAGCATCTGCTGTACTGGACCCATTCACAGAAGACGCAACGCTAAACATCCGTTGTGACATCCTAGAGCCTGCAACAATGCAAGGCTACGACCGTGACCCACGCTCTATCGCTAAACGTTCTGAAGAGTACCTACGTTCTACAGGTATCGCAGACACAGTTCTAGTTGGTCCAGAGCCAGAATTCTTCCTATTTGACGACGTTAAGTTCTCAAACGACATGTCTGGTTCTTTCTTCAAGATCGATGACGTAGAAGCAGCTTGGAACACAGGTTCTGACTTCGAAGGCGGTAACAAAGGTCACCGTCCTGGCGTTAAAGGCGGTTACTTCCCAGTAGCTCCAGTAGATTCATCTCAAGACATCCGTTCAGCAATGTGTCTAGTAATGGAAGAGATGGGCCTAGTTGTTGAAGCTCACCACCATGAAGTAGCAACTGCGGGTCAAAACGAAATCGCTACTCGCTTCAACACGCTAACAGCGAAAGCTGATGAAACTCAAATCTACAAGTACGTTGTACACAACGTTGCTCACGCATTTGGTAAAACAGCGACATTCATGCCTAAGCCACTAGTTGGTGACAACGGTTCTGGTATGCACGTTCACCAATCTCTAGCAAAAGACGGCGTTAACCTGTTTGCTGGTGATAAGTACGGCGGCCTATCTGAAATGGCTCTTTACTACATCGGTGGTGTAATCAAGCACGCTCGTGCAATCAACGCGTTTGCTAACCCATCAACTAACTCGTACAAGCGTCTTGTACCTGGTTTCGAAGCACCTGTAATGCTTGCTTACTCAGCACGTAACCGTTCTGCTTCTATCCGTATCCCAGTAGTACCAAGCCCTAAAGCACGTCGTATCGAGCTACGTTTTGGTGACCCAGCAGCTAACCCATACCTATGCTACTCAGCAATGCTTATGGCTGGCCTTGACGGCATCAAGAACAAGATTCACCCAGGCGAAGCTATGGATAAAGATCTATACGACCTTCCTGCAGAAGAAGCAGCTGAAATCCCAACAGTTGCAGAATCTCTACAAGAAGCTCTAGCAGCGCTTAGCGAAGACCGTGAGTTCCTAACAGCTGGCGGCGTATTCTCTGACGATTTCATCGATTCTTACATCACTCTGAAATCTGACGACGTACAACGCGTGAACATGGCTACACACCCACTTGAGTTTGAACTGTACTACTCAGTTTAATCTCCTGTAGAGATAAGCCATTTCTTACTGCAACCTTGTAAGAATCGCTGACTAAATATTAGGCTCGCCTCGCAGGCGGGCCTTTTTTATATTCTCCCTCCCCCCGCTTCCTCGTACCATACCTTAGACAAAAGCCCTCAGAGGCTGTCGCGCTAAATACAATAAAACCAACGCCAAACGTGAAATCACCTAGCGGTGAAAAGAGGCTAAAGATATGAAAAACATACTGTTCCTAATCGGGTTAACAGTCGCGCTCTCGTGCTCTGCTCAAACTGTGTATACCTGGGAAGATGAAGATGGCGTGCTCCACTTTAGTGATAACCCTAGCGCTCAAGATGCCGAGGCTCTTCGCCTGCCAGATGTGCAAGCTTCAGCACCCGCCCCTAAATTTGAGGCCTCGACTCCGGTTGACGCCGCAGCTTCCTCTACAACTAAAACGCCAGCTAAAACCCAGGCAGAAACCGAAACCACAGAGCGCGAGGTTCCCACTCAATTAACTCTCACCATGCTGACTCCAGTTCATGATCAAACCATTCGCAACAACCGCGGCTTAATCCCGATTCAGATAGAGCTCAACCGAAAACTTGGTATTGGGGAGCAATTACAATTGATGCTTGATGGCCGTCGATATGGCGCCCCACAGACCCAGCCTATTTGGGAATTAAAAGGTATCGATCGAGGTACTCACACCATTGCAATTCAAGCACATAGAAGCGGCAAGCTTATTGCATCTACTAGTCCAGTCACCGTGTATTTACATCGAGCGACGCTCAAGTAGGCCAATGTGTTAAAAGAGGCCAAATAACCTCTACTTTTCACCTAATCGAAGCAGCTTTCAGCGACTCTAATGAATTATCTTTAGCTTCTGGTTGATATGCGCCATACTTGAACTTAGCCACGCACCAATTTGGTGCAGTGAGAAAAACACCAGTTCAAGGACGAAATAGTGAATCGATCAGCCAAAAGCGACAGCATAGATACACACCATCTTTCCAGCGCCATTCTCGACAATATGGTGACTTCGACATTAATGCTCGATGAGCAATTGTATGTCCGATACGCAAATCCGGCGGCTGAGCAGCTCTTTTCACAGAGCGCACGACGCATCGTTGATCATCCACTGAGCCAACTTATCCAACACGCTTCACTTGATTTGGCGCTTCTGACGCAACCGCTACAAAGTGGCCAGAGCATTACCGACAGTGACGTTACCTTCGTTGTTGATAACCGCCCACTGATGCTTGAAGTCACGGTTAGCCCAATATCTTGGCAGCGAGAGACGCTGTTATTGGTTGAGATGCGCAAGATAGACCAGCAAAGACGCCTTAGCCAAGAGCTCAACCAACATGCACAACAACAAGCGGCTAAGTTGCTGGTACGCGGGTTAGCACATGAGATCAAAAATCCACTCGGTGGCTTAAGAGGTGCGGCGCAGTTACTTGGGAAAATGCTTCCTGATCAGTCTCTTAATGAATATACGCAGATCATTATTGAGCAAGCCGACCGCTTAAGAGCATTAGTCGACCGTCTGCTTGGCCCACAGAAGCCGGGGACTAAATCAGAAGAGAACCTTCACCAGATACTTGAGAAAGTCAGGCAGCTCGTAGAGCTCGAATCGGGTTCAACGCTCGCCATCGAAAGGGATTACGACCCGAGCCTACCGGACATCTTGATGGATTCGGCACAGGTTGAACAAGCGATGCTCAATATCGTGAGCAATGCAGCGCAGATTCTAAAGACTCAAGATTCTGGCAAAATCACCATTCGCACCAGAACGGTGCATCAAGCAAATATTCACGGGCAGCGACACAAACTCGCAGCTCGTATTGAGATCAGCGATAACGGTCCGGGCATCCCCGATGATTTAAAAGACACGCTGTTTTACCCAATGGTCAGCGGACGAGAAGGTGGAACAGGGCTGGGGCTATCGATTTCTCAAAACCTGATCGATCAACACAATGGGAAAATTGATGTTGAAAGCTGGCCAGGCAACACCACATTCACGATTTATCTACCGATTTAGGTCATAAGAACCTCGCTATTGGACAGCGAGATGAAAAGCTTAGCTCGGTAACACAAAGATTAAGACATCATAAAAACAACAATGATTATCACAATAGATTTGGCTGCAAAGGAATTGAATTATGAGTAAGGGATACGTTTGGGTCGTCGATGACGACAGCTCTATCCGCTGGGTAGTAGAGAAAACACTTTCATCTGCGGATATTAAGTGTGAAACATTTGCTGATGCTGAGAGCGTGTTGCTTGCGCTTGAGCGCGAGACACCGGACGTATTGGTGTCTGACATTCGCATGCCCGGCATTGACGGGATTGAGCTGTTGCATCAGGTTCATCAACGCTCTCCCGACCTGCCCGTGATCATTATGACCGCGCACTCAGACCTTGATGCGGCGGTGAATGCTTATCAAAAAGGCGCCTTTGAATATCTTCCAAAGCCGTTCGATATTGATGAAACACTGACTCTAGTCGAACGAGCGATCGCGCACAGCCAAGAGCAGAAACGCGAACAAGCCAGTGAGGTCGCTGAAGACACCAACGCGCCAGAAATCATCGGTGAAGCACCGGCAATGCAGGAGGTTTTCCGAGCGATTGGCCGTTTGTCTCGCTCATCCATATCCGTGCTGATCAATGGTGAATCGGGTACCGGTAAAGAATTGGTCGCTCACGCTCTGCATCGTCACAGCCCAAGAGCTAAGAAGCCCTTCATTGCCTTGAACATGGCAGCAATCCCCAAAGATCTGATCGAGTCTGAACTGTTTGGCCACGAAAAAGGTGCCTTTACCGGTGCTAACAGCGTTCGCCAAGGACGCTTTGAACAAGCCAACGGCGGCACGCTTTTTCTTGATGAAATCGGCGACATGCCACTCGATATTCAGACTCGCTTGCTACGTGTACTTTCTGATGGCCAATTTTATCGTGTGGGTGGACACTCTGCGGTTAAGGTTGACGTTCGTATCGTTGCCGCAACCCACCAAGATCTTGAGCGCTTAGTGCATGAAGGCGACTTCCGTGAAGACCTTTTCCACCGACTCAACGTTATCCGAATCCATATCCCGGCACTTCGCGAACGTAAACAAGACATTGAAAAGCTGACTCATCACTTCCTAGCATCCGCCGCCGAAGAGCTCGGTGTTGAAGTGAAGACACTGCATCCTGAGACCATTTTGAAGCTCAACCAGCTCAATTGGCCGGGTAACGTGCGTCAGCTTGAAAACATTTGTCGTTGGCTTACCGTGATGGCCAGCGGCAGCGAAATTCTTCCTTCAGACCTGCCACCAGAGCTGCTAGAAGAAAAAGTGGTGACCACCTCAGGAACTGGAGATAACTGGCAACAACTGCTCGCTAATTGGGCAAAGTGTGCGCTTGATTCAGGAGAAAAAGAGCTGCTAACTTATGCTCTGCCAGAATTTGAACGTATACTGCTAGAAGCTGCACTCCACCACACTAATGGTCATAAACAGGATGCAGCTAAGGTTTTGGGATGGGGAAGAAACACCCTAACTCGTAAACTCAAAGAACTGTACTAGACCTTATATGATTCTCGATGCAGCTACTTTTTAACCAAAAAAGTGTCGCTTGGTTTGAATAGTGTCGGTACAATTACAGTGCGCTATTCACCAAAGTTGTAGCTAAAGATGTCTTTGAAAACACAAATTACTTTGAGAACCGCAGTGGTTCTGCCATTCGTGATGATTTTTCTGTTCACTATGGGTGTAATGGTTTTCACTCAAAAGCTAAGCTACAAAGAGATGGTGAGTGATGTTAGTGCACGCCAGCTGACATCACTGACTGACAATGTTCATCAAAGCCTGTCTAATTTTTTAGAAAAGCCATTTCACGCCAACCTCTCGCTCAGCCATAACATCGGCTACCACCATCTTTATCAAGCAGGCAATCTTAGTAAGGTCCAAGACTATATTTTTTATACGTTTTCAGACCATTACACTGCTGTACCTCAACTCGATGCGATCGGCTTTGGTTCTGAAGATGGTAACTACGTCGGTTTCCGCAAAGAAGCCAACAAAGGCTACACCTTGATGGTGCAAGACGAACGCACCAATGATCAGCTGGTCATTTACCGTGGCAGCAAAATTAGTGAAGACATTCGATCGGTGATTTCAGGTTACGATCCTAGAATCCGTCCTTGGTACACACCCATTGCGACACAGAAAAAACCGTTATGGTCACCAATTTATGCCAATGCTGACGAACGTCAAGAAATCACCTTATCTGCTCTAGCGCCTATCTATGATGATAATGAATTCAAAGCCGTCGTAGTCAGCGACATCAAAATCAATACCTTCAATGCGTTTCTCAGAAAGCTCAAAGATAGAACGGATGCCTCTGTTTACATCATCGATAAGCAGCAACGCTTGGTCGCGCACTCAGGCGGAGGCAGTGTCGTTTCATGGGGCACAGGACAAACCAACAAAGGGCAACGCAAACTAGCAACAGAGAGTGCTAATCCAGTCATACGTGAGAGTGCTAGCTACGTAGAGCAATTCCACCTAATCGAGAATTTGGGCGAGCAGCGCTTTAGTTTTAGCCTAGACAACGAACGCTACTTCAACCAAATCACCCCATACGAAGATGAGCACGGGCTCACGTGGTTTATTGGGGTGTCGATCCCTGAAAGCAATCTGCTCGGTGAATTGCCAGAAAATCAAAGAAACAGTTGGTTGCTTGGGCTAGCACTGAGCTGCATTGGGGTCATTGCAGGATTAATTGCCTTTAATCGCGCAACCCAACCCATCACCTCGACAGCGGATGCGGCAAAACGCCTTGCTAAGGGCGATTGGGACGCGAGCATGCCAAAAACAGGGCATATATATGAAACCAGCATGTTGGTCGAGTCATTCAATGAAATGACCAACAACTTAAAGGCTTCGTTTCATGCATTACAGTCTCAACTTACCTATGACTCATTAACCAAGCTATACAGCCGTGAAGGCTTTATTGACGCTGCCAAGAAACACCCCGACAACGAAAAAGGCACACTGTATTTGATTGGTATTGATCGCTTCCGAGACATCAATGACAGCCTAGGTCATTACAATGGCGACCAGCTACTTATCATTGCGGCCGCTCGTTTAAGAGGCACACTGCCATCCGAATACCTACTAGCTCGCACTGGTGGTGATGAGTTTGCCATCTACGCGCCAAACGTAACGCAAAGCGATGATGTTCAGCTGCTGACTAACCGCTTACTTCAAACCTTCGCTTCCCCATTTTCAATGGAATCGGAAAGCGTGGTGATTAAGGTATCGATGGGGATAGTGAATGTCTCGAATCTTCACGACATTACACTCCTGCTACGCAGCAGCAGCATTGCATTGAGCAATGCGAAACAAGACAAAACCAGTGTCTGTATTTATAGCCTTGAAATGGGCAAAGCATCGAGACATCGCACCAAGATGTTAGCGCGGATGAACCGAGCGATTGAGCTTCAACAGTTCGAACCGTTTTATCAGCCTATTATTGATCTGGAATCTGGCTCGACCATAGGAGCAGAAGCTTTAGCTCGCTGGATAACGGATGAAGGGGTGATCTCGCCACTCGAGTTCATTCCTCTCGCGGAAGAGAGCGGGCTCATTGACGATATCGGCAAGCAAATTCTGCATAAGTCCTGTCGAGATACAGCCATCGCGATTGAGTCAGGAAAGTGGAGTAAAGACTTCTCGATTCACGTCAATCTATCAGTCGATCAGCTAAGCGAAAATGGCTTTGTGGAACAAGTAAAAGGCACGCTGCGAGACACCAAGCTGCCAGCAAGCAACCTAACACTAGAGATCACCGAATCACGCATCGTCGACAATGATCCGACCATCATCGATAACATGCTGACTCTAAAAGCACTAGGGATATCAATTGCGATTGATGACTTTGGTACCGGCTATTCGTCACTGGCTTACTTACACAAACTGCCATTCGACTGCCTTAAGATCGACCGCAGCTTTGTCAGCAAACTTGATAAAGAGAACCTAGATAGCTCCATCGTCGCGGCCATCGTTAACATCACTAAGGGCTTCAAAGTAAGCTTGGTGGCAGAGGGCGTTGAAACACAGCAACAGGCTGAACTTCTCAAGCAGCTGCAGTGCCCGCTTGCTCAAGGCTTCTTATACAGTCGCCCAGTTCCGTTTGACCAATGGCCTACCGACCTCATCAACTCCAAGCAAAGTGCCAAGGTCAAACAAAATACCACTGAGAGTCTCACCTAAACCAGGCAGAAATCGAATGAGTCAGATACAAAAATGCCAGCATGATGCTGGCATTTTTTATTGTTCTATTCTCTATCGAGCGATTAGATAACGCGAGAGAATTGCTGCTGGCGAGCCTTTGCACGTAAGTATTTATCAAAACACATACAGATGTTACGGATCAGCAAGCGGCCACGCAGAGTAACGCGGATTTCTTTGTCATCGACTTCAACCAAATCATCGTTGATGAAGGTTTGTAGAAGCTCTAAATCTTCTTTGAAGTAGCGATTAAAGTTAACCGAGAACTCAGATTCGATCATTGTTTTATCAAGCTTGAAGTTACAAATCAGCTGCTTGATCACTTCACGACGTAGAAGGTCGTCACTGTCTAGAGCAACACCTTTCCAAAGTGCATGACGCAGGTCATTCACCTGAGCGTAGTACTTCTTCAGCTCTTTCTGATTTTGTGCGTAAGCATCACCAACCATAGAAATCGCAGAAACACCGAAACCAATTAAGTCAGCTTCACCTTGGGTGGTGTAGCCTTGGAAGTTACGATGCAGAATACCTTCACGCTGTGCTACGGCTAGCTCATCTTCAGGTAGTGCGAAGTGATCCATACCAATGAACTGGTAACCCGCTCCCGTTAGCGTCTCGATGGTATCTTGCAAGATAGCCATTTTCTCTTTCGCTTCAGGTAGATCTTCGTCTTTAATCTTACGCTGCGCCGCAAACAGCTGAGGCATGTGTGCGTAGTTAAATACCGATAAACGGCCCGGCTTCATTTCTAACACTTGCTTCAATGTTTCAGCGAACAAAGCTTGAGTCTGCTTTGGTAGGCCGTAGATCAAATCAAGGTTGGTTGAACGGAAGCCTAGCTCTTTCGCACGTTTAACCATCGCAATGATGAACTCTTCATCTTGCTCACGGTTAACCAGTTTCTGCACTTCTTTATTGAAGTCTTGCACACCAATGCTCAGGCGGTTGAAGCCTTCGTTACGCAGGTGGTCAAGTACGTCTAGCTCAATCTCACGCGGGTCAACTTCAATACTGATTTCAGCGTCAGCAGTGAAATTAAATTCCTCACGCAGAATCATCATCAAGCGAGTAATTTGTGTTTTGGTCAAGAACGTTGGCGTACCACCACCGAAGTGCAATTGCGTCACTTCACGGCCATTCAACAAAGAGGCGCGCTGGCGGATTTCATGTTCAATCACATCAAGGTACTCATCCGCTTTATGCGAGTGACGAGTAATGACTTTATTACAACCACAGTAGTAACAAAGCTTATGACAGAACGGGATATGCACGTAAAGAGAGAGTGGACGCTCAGGGTACTGAGTACACGCCATGTCGTAATCAGCGACGGTAAACGCTTCATGAAACTCCAACGCTGTTGGATATGAAGTGTAACGAGGTCCCGAATAGTTGTACTTGTTTAAGATCTCTTGATCCCAAACGATTTGCTGATTCGTTGTTACTGGCTTGCTCGACATAGCGGTAATTCCAATTTAGATCCGCGAGAACCTAAGGTCTCTCAAATCATTTTACATACATTAAAATATAGACGGGTTATTTTGCCACACGACCAGTAAGGTCGTTCCAAGACAAAATCAATTTTTCAGACAAAAACTCAGAACTGCTAGCTTGATCACTAACAAAGCGTCGGGATTAACGAGACGCAAAAGGTAAGAAGGCTCATTTAACACTATCTATAAAGATAAGGTGTCTCAAGAACACCCTGTATTAAACAAGCCTCTATTTTAAATAGTCTTAGCGACTAGATCATCTGAATGTTGATTTGGTTGTTGAGAGGTTTAACCTTCTCTTGCAACCTTTTCAGATCTTCAATGACCGCATCATTCAAGCGAGTCTCTGCCTTATGGCGCGTGAGATTCTGCTGCATGCGCTCTTTCTTCGTCAGTTCCTGTCTTGCCTCTCCGCGAGCCATATCTTTTACGATATGGTACAGCTCAGAAAGAGCAGGATACTCAGAATCAAAATCGACACGCTCATCACCCTGAACATTATCCATAATGATACACACTCGGATACTGATCTCAGGTAAGTCACATTGCCCTTGAATGCCCGCTAAGCACAAAGTATTTACGTTTTCGTAAATCGTCGCGTTGCGTTTTTCAATGGCTAGTGCTTGATGCTGCTTTTGCAACTCCGTCTGCTTCTTCACTTGAAGTAGAAGGTAACCTGCGTAAGAGCCCAAGCCGAGAATGATAATTCCACCAGCAATTGCTAATAAGGTTACGTTCACTGGCTATTAACCTTTAAAGCTGTCTAAATCGAAATCTTCGAATTGAGATAGCAAGTCTTCGTCAGAGCTCGCTTTCTTCTTAGAGGCAACCGGTGCTTCTTCGAAGATCTCTTCTTCATCGTCTTCTGGCTCTAGTAGACCTAAGCGGCCCATTAGGTGTTCGATACGATCAAGTTTCTCATCAACAAACTTCTGTAGACCAGCACCTAGGTTTTCACCATTTTCGATACGATCTAGCAGTGTGTTCAGTTGAGCGTCATTCTCAAGCATCTCTAACTCTTGTTCGTTAGATAGCTTGCGCTCTTGTTTAGTCGGCTTCTTCGCTGGTTCAACGATCAGCGGAATTTTTTTCTTGCTGCCTAAACGTGGATCACGAGCTTGTGCAGCTTTACGCTGTTTTGCTTCGCTACCATCTGAGTGACGGCTGCCAGACTTAAGGCCTTTACGCTTTTTAACACGCTTACGTTCACGACCTTCAACATCAGATTCACTACGGTTACGAGTAACCATAGGCTCCGGAGCGCCAAGTGCTCCCGGCTTTCTTGATTTCTTACTACGACCCATTACTGCACTTTCCTCAGTAAAATTACATCATTTCCAAAAAATTCTAGTTCGAGCTTATCCCGCTCTGCCAAAAACTGGAATGTTTGACGACTAAAGAAGACGACATGTGTCGGGTCATTCTTGTAGTGCCAACCAGCAAACGCGTCTACGTCTATTACTAGTTTAGTCATAAGACCAATCCAGCCCTTGGGTTTAACTAAATTCAACCATTGCTGCCACACTTTGTCTGGGTGATAAAGATGCTCTATCACCTCCGTGGCAGTCATAAAGTCATACGTTTTTTCCAACACAGAGGGTTCTGGGTGGTAATAGATATCGTACAACTCCATGGTGTGTCCGGCTTCTTCTAACATAATAGATAGCGTAGGGCCTGGGCCACAACCAAAATCCAACCCGTGTGAGTTAGATGAAATTTTGTCTGTTAGTGGATCCGCGATGCGAGATAAAAAGCGGCGATAGCCTGCATCACTAGGATCGTTCTCATGGAGATCATAGTGTGCTTTTTCTTCTTTTGCTTCTAACCTTTGTTCAGGTTTAACAAATACCAGTTCACATTGCTGACACTGCAGATAGGCTCTGCGTTTGTCTTCAAAATAGTGATTCACGCCTTGGTGATGGCATAAGGGACAAGTATACATAGCACATCCTTAAACAGGGATGCGAAACATACCAGAAACTGAGTTTATAGTGGAGAGGTATTGGGTGTTTTTTCATCAAATCAATAAAAAAAGCGATAGGAAAACCTATCGCTCTCTAAATCTGCCTATATCGGCCAAAATTTGCATACTCAACTTGGTACACAAATCTCCATTTGTTATTGGTGCTTTCCATGCCAAATTTGTTTGTTGTTCATCGTCCTGATGAGTTTTGGCTATCCTTTTCTAACACCTTGTTGCTGGGCTGTCCTAGCCTGATCCATTTCTGTCTATACCGTTAGACTAGATGATCATCCATATCTAAGTCAGCTCCTAGCTGATGGCGGTTACTTTACCGTGTTACAAAAAGACTACAAGAGTGCGACTTCACACTTTTGTACACAAATCGATCACACATTGATAAATCAGACATAAACACAAAACGCATTAATAAAACCAATACAAAAGAAAACGCCCCGACCATTACTGATCGGGGCGTCTCTTCAATCTCGCTCGAACGTACATTCCTTTACTCTGGCTAAGAGCAAGAAACCGACAAATTAGTGTAAACCACCAACGTACTTCGATAAGGTATCAATATCAGCGTCTGTTAACTTTTTAGCTACATCACGCATCATCGCATTCATGTCGTTATTACGGTCACCATCGCGGAATTTTTCAAGTTGAGCCTTGATGTAATCTGCGTGCTGACCTGAAATCTTAGGGAAACCAGAAAGTTCGGTACCATTACCACGAGGGCCATGACAAGCAATACACGCCGTTACGCCGCGTTCTGCGTTACCCGCTGTGTAAAGAACCTTACCTTCATCTACTACATTTTCAGGAGTAGAGTTACTAGAGATAGGTAGAGAGGCGTAGTATGCCGCTAGGTCAGCCATATCTTCTTCAGATAAAGGCATCGCCATTGCACCCATTACAGGTTCGTAACGACCTTGCTTACCACCACTTGTCATACCTAGCTTAAGCTCTTTTAACTGCTTCTCTAGATACTTCTCATGTTGACCAGCCAGCTTAGGGTACTGAGTGATCAGGCTGTTGCCGTCAGCACCGTGGCAGGCAACACATGTTTGTGATTTGGCTTTACCAGCTTCAATACTACCTTGAGCCCATACTGAGCAGCTGGCTAAAAGACTCAAAATTAGCGCTAATTTCTTCATGACATTCCATTATAATTATCAAGCTTCCAGTACCACTCTATGTTGCCACTCATGGTACAATAGGCGACCTTATGCCGAGCACGGTTATTTTACACAAATTCACAAAAAAGTAATCAATCGACTACACAAAGTCGAGATGGAGTTAACAGTGAGCGTAAAAATTCATTATCAAAACACGCATTTCATTACCAGTGCACCTGATATTCGTCATTTACCAGAAGACGAAGGGATCGAAATTGCGTTTGCAGGACGCTCCAATGCTGGTAAATCTAGCGCGCTAAATCGCGTTACAAACCAAAAAAGCTTGGCGAAAACCAGTAAAACACCCGGTCGAACTCAGCTAATCAACCTATTTAAGGTAACGGACGGTTGTCATATCGTCGATTTACCTGGATATGGCTTTGCTCAAGTACCACTTGAGATGAAGAAAAAATGGCAGAAGTCGCTAGGTGAATACCTACAACGACGTGAAAGCCTGAAAGGTTTAGTGGTATTGATGGATATCCGTCACCCAATGAAAGACCTTGACCAACAAATGATCTACTGGGCTATCGATAGCCGTATCCCAGTGCAGGTTTTGTTAACAAAAGCAGACAAACTGAAAAGTGGTGCGCGTAAAGCACAGCTACTGAAAATCCGTAACGATGCAAAATCTTTCGGTGGTGATGTTGCGGTTGATGTCTTCTCTTCAATGAAGGGCATCGGCGTTGACCAACTGCGTGCCAAGATGGATGAGTGGTTTGCGCCTGCGCTTGCTGATCAAATCATTGATGAGTTAGCAGACGAAGAGCACAACGACTCAGAGTAGTTCCTCTACTTATCGCTATAGGTTAGAGCACTTACAACACGTGATTTAGCCTTATCAATGCCCCTCCTTATATAGGTGGGGTATTTTTTTGCCCAAAAATGAGTGAGTTAAGCATAAGTTTTTAGTGTTAAAAATCGGATTTAGCCACTAAAACCAATAGAAGTGAACCATACTAAAAGACACATCTAAATAATCAGAACAATGAGAAAGGAATACTCATGTGGAAAACACCATTGGCCATCATTGCACTTATGTTGGTCTCACTGACAGGGTTTGCCTCTGAAGCAGAACAAGAACAAGAACAAGCCCCACTGATCAATGTCGATATGACCTTAGACCTCGATGGCATGGAAAAGTACGCCCAAGACGCGAGTGAGTCTCTTGAGGTGATATCGCAATCTTTGCAAGCGATAGTCAACAACCCCAACCTAAGCGACGACCAGCAACAAGCCCTCAATCAAACGGTTGAAAGTATCAATAAGCTTGCGAGCTCCACCAAGACATCACTCAATCAACTGCCACAAGCCTTAGACCAATCTCGACTCGCCTTTAAACAAACCAGTCAAATGCTGTTGGATGACATTCAGACCAAGATCATCATTGCGCTGGCGGCCGTTATCGCCGTCATTATTATCGCTTTGACCGCTATCTATCTGCTTATCCTGAAACCCATGCAGCAAACCTTGGTAAAAGCGACCAACAATATCTCTTCGATGGCACAATCCATCCAGATCACCGCCGAAGCACTGAAATACAGCACCGAGAAACAACAGAAAATCATGGATTACATTGAGCATTCACCGACTCAATACACTGATAAATAAGGCGTGATCCATCAATCCTTTATCGATAACTTGTAAAATAAAAGTTATTTCAAGTGATAAAACAATCGACTTAGAGACGGATTTAAATTACCAAAAGCTGATCGAATTTCAGATCTAAGGCAAATCAGGGGTTTATCACTGTGCTTGAGAAAGTGTAATAAAAGGCACTAAAAATGAGAGGTTTTACGGGGGAATGACAGGTTGGAAATATTTTTCTTTCGCACAAGAAAAAACGCCCCAGTCAAATACTGACTGGGGCGGCTGAATCAGCCTAATCCAATAACGTGAAACAAAAGGTCTGAAAGATAGAACATCTTACCTCTGTACCCTACGAGATTTAATGTACAACAATTGCTCAGAAATGAAAACAACTTTTGTAGTTTTTTTTCATGAATGTTTTATTAAAACACCTAAATTCTTATTACGACTTAACTTTATTTGAGACAAAAAAAAGCCAGTGTTTGTGCACTGGCTCATACTAATTTGCTTATTAAGGTCAAAAACTGATTAGTGGGCTTGATCCCAGTTGTCACCGTGGCCAGCTTCCGCGACAAGCGGCACTTCTAGCTCTGCAGCGGATTCCATCAATTCTTGTACTTTACTTTCAATTTCGGCTAAAGATGACTCTTCCACTTCAAACACCAATTCATCGTGTACCTGCATAAGCAGTTTTACACGACCATCGCCTTCCGCTTGAATCCACTCATCCACCAACAACATCGCTTTCTTAATGATGTCCGCTGCTGTGCCTTGCATTGGCGCATTGATCGCCGCGCGTTCAGCAGCTTTACGACGCATGCCATTACGAGATTGAATCTCAGGAAGGTGCAGTCGACGACCGTAAATGGTTTCAACGAAGCCTTGCTCTGAAGCAGCACTGCGCGTGTCTTCCATATACTGCATTACGCCAGGGTAACGCTCGAAGTAAGTGTCCATGTAGTGCTGTGCTTCGCCACGAGGAATACCCAGTTGCTTAGCCAAGCCAAAGGCACTCATACCGTAGATAAGACCGAAGTTAACGGCTTTAGCACGACGACGTTGTTCAGTGGTCACACTCTCAATATCAACACCAATGATCTCAGCAGCCGTTGCCGCGTGGATATCTTTGCCTTGTTGGAATGCTTCCAGAAGCGCTTTATCACCCGAAAGGTGCGCCATGATACGCAATTCAATTTGAGAGTAATCGACCGCTAGAATCTTCCAACCATGTTGTGCAACGAATGCTTGGCGGATACGACGGCCTTCTTCATTACGAATTGGGATGTTCTGCAGGTTTGGATCTGTTGAAGACAATCGACCCGTTGCTGTCACCGCTTGGTGATAAGACGTATGAACACGACCCGTTTCAGCGTTGATCATCTTCGGTAGTTTATCTGTGTAGGTCGACTTTAGTTTCGCAAGGCCACGATACTCAATGATCAGCTTAGGTAGCGGGTAATCAAGAGCCAACTCTTGCAGCACTTCTTCGTTGGTTGAAGGTGCACCTGATGGCGTTTTCTTGATAACAGGCAGACCCATTTTCTCAAACAGGATCGCTTGCAGCTGTTTTGGCGAGTTCATGTTGAACTCTTGCTCTGCAATCTCGTAGGCTTTCTGTTCTAGCTCATCCAATCGAACCGCAATCTCTTGCGATTGAGCGCCTAGCAGCATGTCATCGATGAATACGCCAGTGCGTTCAATGCGAGACATAACAGGGATCAGTGGTACTTCGATTTCTTCATAGATGGCTTTTAGCTTTTCATCTTGCTCAATGTTTTCCATCAAACGGTTATGAAGACGTAAAGTCACGTCAGCATCTTCTGCTGCGTATGGAGACGCTTCTCCCAGCTCAATCTGGTTGAAAGTAAGCTGCTTCTTACCTTTACCTGCGATTTGCTCAAATGAGATGCAGCTGTGCTGAAGGAAACGCAGCGCTAGGCTATCCATATCATGCTTGCCGCCAACGCTATTAAAAACATAAGACGCTAGCATGGTGTCGTGCTTGATGCCTTTCATCTCGATACCGTAGCGCGCTAAAACGCTCATATCGTACTTCAGGTTTTGACCGACTTTAGGCTGTGCGTCATCTTCAAGAATCGGCTTAAGCTGTTCAAGTACCCAATCACGATCCAGTTGTTGAGGTGCATCTAGGTAATCATGGGCAACCGGCACGTACGCGGCAACGCCTTCTTCAGTCGCGAATGACAGGCCAACGAGGTTCGCCACCATGTAATCTAGGCTGTCGGTTTCAGTATCGAAAGCAAATACTTCAGCCGCTTTCAGTTTCTCTAGCCAAACATTGAATGACGCTTCATCGAGGATGGTTTCGTAGTTGCTGCGATCAATGGTCACGGCAGAGGTGTTCATTTCTACGGTAGAAGTGGTTGATGCCGTATTGCTGCGCACTGCGCCCGACTTTTCATCCGCCTCAACCACACCACTGCCACCTTCAAGTAGCTCGTTCAACCAAGACTTGAAGACCAGTTGACCATATAGCTTAATCAGCTCATCCGTATTTGGTTGTGCTTTTACAAGCGACTCAGGTGTCTCTTCTAACTCGACGTCCAGTTTGATCGTTGCAAGCTCGTAAGACATCTCAGCGTTGTCTTTATTATCAATCAGCTTCTTAGCCATGGTTTTTGAACCACGGAAGCCAAGAGCGGCAATATCATCCAGGTTTTGATACAGCTTTTCGATGCTACCAATGCCTTGTAGTAGAGCAGTTGCTGTTTTGTCACCAACACCTGGAACGCCAGGAATGTTATCCACTTTATCGCCCATCAGTGCAAGGTAGTCGATAATCAGCTCAGGTGGGATGCCAAACTTCTCTATCACGCCTTCGCGATCCATAACCACGTTGGTCATGGTGTTGATCAAAGTAACGTTGTCATCAACCAGCTGCGCCATATCTTTATCGCCAGTACTAATAAGCACAGGCATACCCATCGCAGAAGCTTGAGAAGCAAGCGTACCGATCACGTCATCCGCTTCAACGCCGGGAATAGAGATAAGTGGCAAACCCATTGCACGAATCACATTGTGCAAAGGCTCAATCTGGCAACGAAGATCATCAGGCATAGGTGGACGGTTTGCCTTGTACTCTGGGTACATGTCATCACGGAACGTCTTTCCTTTCGCATCAAAAATTACCGCAATACGATCAGAAGCAAATTGACGCATCATGCTGCGCAGCATGTTAACTACACCGTAAACAGCGTTAGTTGGGATATCACCATTGCTCATTGTGCCAGGGTAAGCATGGAACGCGCGATATAGGTAAGAAGAGCCATCGATCAGAATCAATGGATTATCAGGAATACGAGCCATAATGTTTGTGTATCCAGTAAGTACAGAAATTATCTGTTAAGAATGCCACGTCTGTTGGTTGGATTCCACGTTGTCGATCTGTATCCGTTCACTCGGTTGTGTTCGTTATAATCGATTTGTTGTTATTTTTTGTTCTTAGACGCAAGCGTTCTGTGGATAACTCTGTTTATATTATTTATCCACCCTGTTGAGAACTACGGTGAACAACTCAAAAAACACCAATAAACAACTGAAAATAAAGAATAATTTTACAGATCGAACAGATGATCAACGATCTTTTCTCGATCTTGCGTTGTGGAAAAGAATGCTGATGGCGTTTTATTCATAAAAATACGTGCCACTAAATATGCATCTTGTTGAAATGGTAGGTATAAAAAAAAGCGACACCCGAAGATGTCGCCTAGCAAAAACCGGTAAAGCCATTCAAATTGAATACCACAGCTTTACCTAAAAGCTATAAATTACACTGGAAGCAATGTGAGCAATGTCGTGTCAAAAAGAACTTAGTACAAGTTCGCGAGAATTCTGTTGGGTAACCAAGTAGATACTTGAGTACTTAACATCCTTGTGAACATTTCCTCATTCCCTAAGACGAAGTTAATAATAATGATTCTCATTTAATAGTCAACAATTAAATGATAATAAATCTCATTTGATTTATAAACCGTTAACAGCAGTGCTTAAATTTGCTTCAAAAAATGGATTCTATGGTCATTAATGTCTTCTTTTTCTTCAAATCTTTCGATTAGGTAACCGTTTCTCAATAACAGGCGCAACATTGCAGGGAACTGGTTACGAGACTTAACCTTTAACTGTCTGTAGCCCTGCTCTTTCGCCCACTGTTCCTGAACGTCTAATTGCGCCTGTGCAACGCCTTTGTTCCTCGCGAGCGGTGACACGCCACCAAACCAGCTGTAAAAAGTATCTTGATCCAATTCATAGCCGATCTTAAAGCCAAGCAACACGCCAGCTTCTTCAGCCACTAAGATAAGGCTCTTTTTCCCTGCCAGCCGCTCTGACAGAGAAGCGACACTCTCTTTTTTAGCGAACTCAGAGATCTGCTCGACCACAGACACCACTTCTTCTAAAGAACCTTCACGTACGACAACTGACATCTTATTCATCCTTATAAACGAAAGGGCTGGCACAATGGCCAACCCTTTACTGATCACTTAAGTGAGATCTACACGGTTACTTTTCTTTTAAATGCTCAGCAGCTTGTGCGTTATCTTCAGCAAGCCACTCTGCGACATCTTTAGCGAAGTAAGTAAGAATGCCATCAGCGCCAGCACGCTTAAAGCACAACAGTGATTCCATGACGGTTTCGCGCTCTTTCAGCCAGCCGTTTTGAATCGCCGCTTTGTGCATCGCGTATTCACCAGATACTTGGTAAGCAAACGTAGGCGCTTGCAGTTCGTGCTTAACACGACGAACAATATCAAGGTAAGGCATGCCTGGTTTCACCATCACCATGTCCGCACCTTCATTAAGATCCATCGCGACTTCATGAATCGCTTCATCGCTGTTGGCTGGATCCATCTGGTAGTTCTTCTTGTTACCACCTTTCAGGTTCGAAGCACTGCCAACTGCATCACGGAATGGGCCGTAGTAGCACGATGCATATTTTGCAGAGTACGCCATAATCTGAGTATGAATATGTCCCGCTTCTTCTAACGCTTCACGGATCTTACCAATGCGACCATCCATCATATCCGATGGGGCAACTACGTCAGCACCCGCTTCAGCGTGTGATAATGCTTGCTTGATCAAGACTTCAGTCGTCTCGTCATTCATCACGTAACCATCTTCATCGATGATGCCGTCTTGGCCGTGAGTGGTGAACGGGTCTAGTGCTACGTCAGTAATAACGCCAATGTTTGGCACATGCTCTTTTAGTAAACGTACAGCGCGCTGCACCAAACCTTCTGAGTTATGAGCTTCAGCTGCGCATAAACTTTTAGCATCTTGGTTCACGACTGGAAATAGAGCAATCGCAGGAACACCCAGCTTTGACAGGTAATCTGCTTCCTCAAGCATGTAGTCGATCGACAAGCGTTCAACACCTGGCATTGACTCGACAGGCTCGCGGCGGTCTTTACCCATCAGGATAAACATTGGGTAGATTAGATCATCCACAGACAATTGATTTTCTGCCATTAGGCGACGGCTAAAGTCGTGCTTACGCATACGGCGCATACGGCGACCTGGGAATTGACCTTGAATTGAAACAGACACTAGATTCTCCTTGCCTAGTCTAAGCACCGAAATACTTAGATATGAAAAGTGCTAAATACAGGCAAAAGCATATCACTGATGGCTCAGGACGCTAGCAGTAAAATATGAAACCCACTCAAAAATAGGGATAAATGGCAAAAAATGACCTTCTCCTCACACTGCCGTATACTCATGACAACTCAGTAAAGACCGCTTTCAGGACAAAACAATGATCGACACCCATGCTCATATTTACGCTAGTGAATTCGATGAAGACCGCGAACAAGTTGTGCAGCGCGCACTGGCTCAAGGGATTGATACCATTCTATTGCCGAACATCGATTTAGAATCTATCGAACCAATGTTAGCAACAGAAGCGCAGTTTCCTGATGTGTGCCGTTCAATGATGGGCTTACACCCTTGTTATGTGGATGCGAATATCGAGCAAACCCTCAAAACCATTCGAGCTTGGTTTGATAAGCATGACTTTATCGCCGTGGGTGAGATTGGTATCGACTTGTACTGGGATAAAACCTTCAAGGCTGAACAAGAGATGGCGTTTGTGACTCAACTGCAGTGGGCAAAAGAGCTTGATCTACCTGTGGTGATCCACACTCGTGATTCCATTGAAGAGACACTTGCCCTACTTCGTAAAGAACAAGATGGCAGCTTACGCGGGGTATTCCACTGCTTTGGTAGCAGCTTAGAGGAAGCTCAAGCGATCAACGAGCTAGGCTTTCATTTAGGTTTAGGCGGCGTTTCGACCTTTAAGAACTCTGGGATGGACAAGGTGATCCCACATCTCGATATGGATTACGTCATTCTAGAGACAGATTGCCCATACTTGGCACCAACACCGAATCGCGGTAAACGCAATGAACCAGCCTACACAGAATTAGTAGCAAAACGCATCGCCGAATTACGCGGAATTACCCTTGAAGAAGTCGAAAACATAACCACCAAAAATGCTAAGGCATTGTTTAATTTATGACAAATCTATTAATAAGTAATTATTACGGATTTTTCCTGAATTTATTTGAGAAAGCTAAGTGACATGTATAGTATCAACCGCCTGCATATGGAGGTAGTTGATTATGTGTGACCATTCACAACACTTACAACGTCAACATCGAACCCTATGGCATAAAATTTTGGGCATCAAAGAGCTCTATATATGTCAGAACTGTGGCTATCAGTTAAAGATTCGATAAACAGACATAATAAAAAAGCGGCCCTAGGCCGCTTTTTTATTATGTGATTTTTACTGAAGCATTCCGAATCAAGATTCAGCTTCTTCCTCTTCATCCGCATCTGGCTTACGCGTATAAAAGCGTGCGAAAAACAGACCAATCTCAAACAGAATACACATTGGAATCGCCAACAGTGTTTGCGAGATCATATCTGGTGGTGTCAGCATCATACCGATGATGAAAGCACCCACCACAATGTAAGGACGCTTTTCAGACAGAGATTGAGGCGTTGTTGCCCCCGTCCAACACAACAAGATAATCGCAACAGGCACTTCAAAGGCAATACCAAAAGCAAAGAACAGCGCGAGTACAAAATCAAGATAGCTTGAGATGTCGGTTGCGAACTCTACTCCCCCTAATGATATGGCCGTAAAAAAGCCAAATACCAACGGGAATACAATAAAGTAAGCGAACGCCACACCACAGTAAAACAGCAATGAACTTGAAGCCAATAGCGGCATGATCAAGCGTTTTTCATGCTTGTATAAACCCGGAGCAACAAAAGCCCACACCTGATACAAAATAAACGGAACCGCGAGGAATATAGACGCGATCAAGGTTAATTTCAGCGGTGTGAAAAATGGCGATGCAACATCGGTTGCGATCATCGTCGCCCCTTCCGGTAGACGATCTACCAAAGGTGCTGATACGAATTCATAAATATCATTAGCAAAATAAATTAGCCCGACAAATATCACTAGCACCGCGACAATCGCACGTAGTAGGCGATTACGTAGTTCTAGAAGGTGGCTAATTAAAGGCTGTGTCTGCTCAGTCGAAGACATGTCAAACCTCTTAAACAGGAAGATCGAAAAGGAGCCGCGCGTGTATCTATCCAGTTGAATTGGTATCCACTTGAATAGTTATTTACTTGAATAGATATCTATTTAAACATCTAGCGAATCAAGTATCCGGCGACTCCTCCTTGCGAGACTATTCGGCTTTCTTATCTGACGGTGCTGAAGCTTCGCTGTTGACCTGAATGGTTTCAGATTCCACAGTTTCCATGACACTAGGTTTAGTCTCACTTGGCTTATCAGACTCAGGCTTAGCATACGGACGTTGAACCTCAGCAGCGGCCTGCTTGAGTTCATCGACTGACGCTTTAAGGTCTGGAGATAAATCTTCCATACCCATTTTTTCCGCCTTGCGTAGGTTTTCTTGCAGCTCTTGCACCTTAAGCTCATGAGAAAGTTCATCTTTCACACTGTTTGCCATGCTTTTCGCTTGTCCAACAAACTTGGAAATACTGCGAATCGCCACGGGCAAACGCTCAGGCCCTAAAACCACTAACCCAACGACAGATATTAATACCAGTTCCCAAAAACCGATATCAAACACGATTTACGCCTGCTCTTTGTCTTTCTTTGTTTCAGCAGTTGTTTCAGCGTGAGCTTCTGTCTTCTGCTGTTCAATATTCTTTGGTTCGAAGTCTGCATCTTTCTTATCTGCAGGCTTGTCTTCATCGCTCATCGCTTTTTTGAAGCCTTTAACCGCTGAACCTAAGTCACCACCCATACCGCGCAGTTTCTTTGTTCCGAATAGCAAAATTACAATTACAGCAATGATTAGAAGTTGCCAAATACTGATACCACCCATTGTCATTGTCCTCGGGTCTGTCTACACATAAAAATATTAAGAGAGTCTACTGTCTAACGACGGTAAGCTCGCCAACTAAGCAACCAAAATGTGACACCTGCGATGCCACAGCCCATAGATAGCTGCTCATAAGGGCTTGAAACTAATATTGCGGAGCATACGACTAAAGTGGCTCCAACGCCAAACAAAAACTTTCCAGTTGCTTGCTGACGCTTACTATCTCGGTAACCTTGATAAAGCTGATCCATTCTGTGGTTCATCGCTTTACCTTGGCGCAAGCTGTCATAAAGTAGCTCTGGCAGCTCTGGCAGTTTTTCTGCCCAGAATGGCGCACGCTCTTTTACTGCGTTGATCACAGCTTGCGGCCCCACCTGATTCATCATCCAGGTTTCAAGGAAAGGCTTCGCCGTTGCCCACAAATCAAGTTGCGGATACAGCTGACGGCCTAGGCCTTCGACATACAACAAGGTCTTTTGCAGAAGCACCAACTGAGGTTGAACCTCCATGTTGAAACGTCTTGCTGTATTAAATAAGTTTAGCAACACATGGCCAAATGAGATCTCGCCAAGTGGTTTTGCAAAGATTGGCTCACACACCATACGGATCGCGAACTCAAAATCATTGACGTTAGTGTCGTGTGGCACCCACCCCGAATCAACGTGTAGCTCAGCAACTTTACGGTAATCTCGATTGAAAAAAGCCAACAAGTTCTCTGCTAAATAGCGCTTATCTTCGCTATTGAGCGTACCAACAATGCCACAATCCAAACCAATCCACTGAGGGTTATCTGGATTCTCTGGGTTAACAAATACGTTGCCCGGGTGCATGTCTGCATGGAAAAAGCTATCTCGGAATACTTGGGTGAAGAATACCGTCACACCGCGTTCCGCGAGCAATTTCATGTTGGTGCCGTTGGCTTCTAGCGTCTCAATATCGGAGACTTGAATACCATAGATTCGCTCTGACACCATCAGGGTTTCGCTGCTTAGATCAGGGATAACCTCTGGAACATACAGCTCTTCACTGCCTTCAAAATTACGTCGCAGTTGAATGGCATTGGCCGCCTCACGGCGCAGGTCGAGTTCATCAAGTAACGTTTTCTCGTACTCGTGAACCACTTCAACCGGTTTCAAACGACGTGCTTCAGGAAGCGACTTAGCGACTATACGCGCCATTCGGTGCATCAGTTTTAGATCTGCGTCAATCACCGGGTGAATATCAGGTCGAATGACCTTCAGAACAATCTCACGACCGCTCTCTTTAAGCTTTGCGGTATGCACCTGAGCGATAGAAGCAGAAGCCAGTGGCTCGATATCAAAGTCGGTAAACCAGTTGTCTAAACTGCCACCCAACGCCTTTTCCATATCTTGCTTCGCCAGTTGACCATCAAACGGCGCAACTTGGTCTTGCAACAACGCCAACTGATCGGCGATATGAGGAGGGAACAGATCACGACGTGTCGACATCATCTGTCCAAACTTGATCCACACTGGACCAAGTTCTTGCAGCGCAAGGCGCAAGCGATGACCCAACTCTTTATCTTGATGCTTGTTCTTAAGCCAAAACAGTGACTTTCGCGCCAACAAAGGAGCTTTAGTCAGTTGGTGTTCCGGCATCAACTCATCAAGGCCGTATTCCAACTGTACCTTGATAATATGATAAAGACGTTTCAGTTCTGCTGGGGTCATGCTTTCTCCAACAGAGCGTTCAACTTAGCTTCAAGACGAGCAGCGGAGCTTTTTACGTCATCAACTTGGTCGCAAAAGTGCGCAACTTCTAACGGTGCAGGTGCGATCTTCCACTCTTCAGTCAGAACTTGAGCAACATGATTTTGATGCTTAGTTGCCTGTTTTGCTACAAAGCCACCGACGTTTTTAACGCCTTGCACCAAGGTATGCGCAACCACATCACCCGTTACGCGCGATAACCACTCTTCCAAATCAGGCTTGCAGTCTGTCATCAGTTGAGCGAATTTCTGAGCCAGTTGAATATCACCTTCTAAGATCAGCTTATCTTGCTTGATCAGCTTGGTGATGTTCGATTGCTCACGCAGTTCAGGTAACACCGATAGGTTCAAAGATAGGTAGCAGTCAGGCTGCCCTTCGTATTCTGACAACACATCAATCTGTTGGCTGAAAACGAAAGTGAGTGTTTTATTCAACTCTTTCAAATTAACTTGAATGATCTGCCCCTTTAAACGAGACAAACGACGAACCAAGGCTGGATCATCGTTCACGAAAGTATTTAAAGAGGTTTCAATAACCGCGGTGACCAATGGATCAAATGGCATGACTGTCCTTACCTTTGAAAACGGATAAGCCTTAACCTATCCGTTCTGTCTTTATTCTTATTGTTTAGCACGCCCTAAGAGCCTGCTACCAAGTTCGACTAGAACTTGTAACCGCGGTGCAGCGCAACAATGCCGCCCGTTAGGTTGAAGTATTTAGTATTCTCGAAACCCGCGTCTTGCATCATGCCTTCCAAGGTTTCTTGGTTAGGGTGCATGCGGATTGATTCTGCAAGGTAACGATAGCTGTCTGCGTCGTTGGCAATCAGCTCACCCATTTTTGGCAACAGGTGGAAAGAGTAGGCATCGTAAACCTTTGATAGTGGCTCAAGCACTGGCTTAGAAAACTCAAGAACCAACAGACGGCCACCCGGCTTAAGTACGCGGTACATAGAACGCAGCGCTTGGTCTTTATCGGTTACGTTACGCAGACAGAAGCTGATCGTAATGCAATCGAAGTAGTTATCTGGGAATGGCAACTCTTCAGCGTTCGCTTGTACGTAGTGTACGTTGCCAACAATGCCGCTATCACGCAGCTTATCACGGCCAACATTCAGCATTGAGTTGTTGATATCAGCAAGAACCACGTGGCCTTTTTCACCAACGATACGCGAGAATTTCGCAGTAAGGTCGCCAGTACCACCACCAAGATCTAGGATACGCTGACCAGGGCGAACGCCACTGCAATCAATCGTGAATCGCTTCCACAAGCGGTGAACACCACCCGACATTAAGTCATTCATGATGTCGTATTTAGCGGCTACAGAGTGAAATACCTCTGCTACTTTCGCGACTTTTTCGTCTTTTGCGACTGTTTCGAAACCAAAGTGTGTGGTTTCTGACTCTACTGCTGAATTTGTCTGCACGCTTGTGTCCATAATGCTGTTATCTACCATGGTAAGTTCTCATCGACAGCGCTCTTTGTGTTTAGAGGCGCTGCGGCCGATTAGTTTACTTTATCCTCAGCAGGTTGTCTTTCTACTAAGGAAGCATTTTCTGAAAAAGCCTCATTTTGCGCCATTTCAGCCAAACCAATCGAGATCGGTTTCTTCACTTCAACACCCAATTGCTTGAAGCTTTCGGCCTGACGAATCACGTTGCCTCGCCCTGTGACTAGCTTATTCATCGCCCCTTGATAACTTTGGTTTGCTCTATCAAGTGAGCTGCCAAGGCCTTCCATATCATCAACAAACAGGCGCAGCTTGTCGTAAAGCTTGCTCGCACGTTCCGCGATAACTTGCGCGTTCTGATTCTGTCTATCGTTGCGCCACAAGTTATCAATGGTACGCAGTGCCACCAGCAAGGTGGTTGGGCTAACCAAGATAATGTTTTGCTCCATCGCATCTTTAACTAAGCTAGGGTCGGCTTGAATCGCCACCTGAAACGCAGGTTCTACCGGAATAAACATCAACACATAATCCAAGCTCTGTATGCCTTTGAGTTGATGATAATCCTTCTGGCTCAAGCCTTTAATATGCGCGCGCAATGAAGCCAAGTGATCACGTAATGCGGCATCACGTTGTTGATCAGTTTCAGCATTGAAGTAACGCTCAAACGCCACCAAAGCCATTTTTGAATCCACCACCACTTGCTTGTCTTGTGGCAGATGCACAATCACATCTGGCTGGTAACGCTTGCCCGCATCGTTTTGCAGGTTCACTTGAGTTTGGTATTCATGACCTTCGCGCAGCCCAGACTCAGCAAGTACTCGAGCCAGTACCACTTCGCCCCAATTGCCCTGCTGTTTGTTATCACCCTTTAGCGCTTGAGTCAGATTAACCGCTTCACGTGTCATGCTCTCATTGAGACGTTGTAGGTTCTTCAGTTCGTGTACCAAGGTGTGACGTTCTTTGGCCTCTTGGCTGAAGCTGTCATTCACTTGTTTCTTGAAGCCTTCCAACTGCTCTCTCAATGGAGACAACAAACCTTCTAGGCTCTGTTTATTTTGCTGATCGACCTTAGCGGTTTTGCTCTCAAACAGTTGATTAGCTAACAGTTCGAACTGCTGCTTAAGTCGAGATTCGGCTTGCTCTAGCAACTGTAGCTTTTCGCTATTGGCGAGGTTTTCTTGGTCGTGTCTTGCTTCTTGTTCGCGCAGCTCAGCTTCTAATTCAGACTTATGATCCTTAAGCACATTGATCTCATCAGCGTACTGCTGACGCTCTTGCTTCACGGCTTCAAAATAACGCAGCTTCTCCATCGCAGCCATCACCTTGCCATGTGCCTGCTTAAGTTCAAATGCCGCTTTATCTCGATCATCATCCAACTCATTGAGCTCTTGTTGCGCCTCTGCGAGTGAAGATTTGAGCTGAGATTGTTGTGACTCATGCAGCAAACGGTCGGACTCGAGTTGCTGTTCAAGAAGTCGCTGCTGAAAAGAGAACTTCTGTTTGATCCACCAGCCCACCACACCGCCGCTGACGAGCGCGCCGGAAATAGCAGCAATAAGCGTTGCCTGATGTTCGATAATCCATTGCATGATAATGATTTAGCCTAATTGGAGATAACTCATTAAATGGTATTTTGATACTGGATAAATGTCCAGTTTGCCGTATTAAAATTCGACAGATAGACTAGGCGCTCCGTATTCTGTCCCATCAAATTAGAATGAGTTGCTATGAACGAACGTCGTGCCTTGGGCTTTGGCCTTGCTGCGGTATTGCTGTGGTCAACAGTCGCTACTGCTTTTAAGCTGACCCTTGCTGAGTTTTCACCGATTCAAATGCTGACCATTGCCAGCATTGTGTCGTCGATTGCGCTGATCGCCGTTTGCGCGTTTCAAGGTAAGCTTTCTCAACTGAGTACCACGTTTCTTTCAAACCCTTGGTATTACTTACTGCTCGGTTTGGTGAACCCTCTAGCCTACTACCTGATTCTATTCAAAGCCTACGACTTGTTGCCAGCATCTCAAGCTCAAGCCATCAACTACAGTTGGGCGATCACGCTGACTCTAATGGCAGCGGTTTTTCTAGGGCAAAAGATTCGTAAACAAGATTGGGTGGCGTGTACCTTCAGCTACGCAGGTGTGGTGGTTATTGCCACCAAAGGAGATGTGTTAGGCATGCAGTTCGATAGTCCACTCGGTGTGGCACTGGCGCTGCTTTCTACTCTGCTTTGGGCGGGATATTGGATTCTCAACACCAAAAACAAGGCTGACCCTGTGATTGGCGTATTGCTTGGTTTCTTAGTCGCATTGCCCTTCGCGATCGGTTTAACCCTTTACGAAGGCGAGAGCTTTAGCCAAATCACAGCAAAAGGTTGGATGGCTGTGACTTACGTAGGCCTGTTTGAGATGGGCATTACCTTTGTCTTATGGCTATCAGCACTGAAGCTGACCAACAACACAGCGCGTATCAGCAATCTGATTTTTGCGTCACCGTTTATCTCGTTGATGCTACTTTCGACCATCATTGGTGAAGATATTCACCCAGCGACCCTGTTTGGCTTGGTACTGATCATTGCTGGCTTAGTGATTCAACAGATCAAGTTTTCAAAAAACAAACCGGCGTAAATAAGAGCTAAAAGATTCAATTGAGCACGAAAAGCTATCGATAAAGTCGAATCTAGAGCTAGAGCACAATGTTAGATACAAAAATGGCGAGTCGTATGACT
>NZ_JBFRLK010000020.1:118621-154548 GCF_041469805.1 Vibrio sp. 10N.286.48.C11
GTCGTATGACTCGCCATTTTTATATAATTTAAAATCTAGTGAGTAAGCTAAAAGCTTAAACCCACTGACCAGCAGTAAAGCCTGAACTCCAACACCATTGGAAGTTGTAACCACCAAGCCAGCCCGTTACGTCCATCACCTCACCAACGAAGAATAAGCCTTTGATGTTCTTACATTCCATGGTTTTTGAAGAGAGGTGATCGGTATCAACGCCACCAAGAGTAACTTCCGCCGTACGGTAACCTTCTGTGCCATTTGGTGCGATTTTCCAGTTTTCTAGATGCTCAACAATGCCATTAAGCTGCTTTTCGTTGAACTGCTTAAGCGGTTTGTCTTCCAGCTCTTTACGGTCAATCAATACCTCAACAAAACGCTTAGGTAATGCTTTCGCTAAGGTGTTTTTCAGGCTCTGATTTGGGTGTTTCTCTCGAGAGTTTTCAAGTAATTCAGCAACGTCCACTTCTGGTACTAGATTAATCGAAACCGATTGACCCGCTTTCCAGAACGAAGAGATTTGCAGTACCGAAGGACCCGATAGGCCGCGGTGCGTAAACAGCAGCGCTTCTTTAAATAAGGTCCCATCTTGCGCTGTGATCTCCGCAGGAATCGCAATACCAGAAAGCTCTGCGAAATCTTCTTTGTCTTCTTTATGCAGCGTAAACGGCACTAAACCTGCTGTAGTCGGCATGACGGACAAACCAAATTGCTCTGCAATCTTATAGCCAAATGGCGTCGCGCCTAGTTTCGGCATCGATAAACCGCCCGTCGCCACGACAAGTGAGTCACACTCAACTTCGTCGGTATTAAGGTGCATCTTAAAGCCAGCGTCTGTTTTTTCGATGGAGTGAACATCACAACGGTAGCGCAGTTCAACTTTCGCTTGCTTACACTCTTCAAGCAACATGCTCACGATGTCTTTTGCTGTGTGGTCATTCACACAGAACAACTGGCCGTGATCACGCTCTTCGAACTCAATACCGTACTTGCTCACCATCGAGATAAAATCCCAGTTGGTGTATTGAGATAAAGCTGACTTCACGAAGTGAGGGTTGTTACACAGGAAGTTGTTGGCTGAAACATCATAGTTAGTGAAGTTACAACGGCCGCCACCTGAGATTAAAATTTTTCTGCCTGGTTTCTTTGCATGATCAACCACCAGCACTCGTCGGCCACGTTTACCAGCTTCCGCAGCACACATTAAGCCTGCGGCGCCCGCACCAATTACGATTACATCAAATTTTTCACTCATGTGGTTCTGCTTTTCTTCACTTTTGCAGCCCGAGTACACCCTGTTCTCGAAATGCCATCAATAAAAAAGGATGTGCATAAACAGCACATCCTTACTAATTGCTCGCTATTTTAGCGGCAATTTTAAACTTTGCAATTGATGTTCAATTGAACAATTAGCAGACAGCAGCAAAACCACTACTTAACTTAGCGAACCAACAACCAAAGCTTCATACCAGAACCTAAGCTCTACTTCACACGTACTAAAAACTCAGACGATGAAAGAAGACAGCAAGGTTACACCTAGCAGAGCGGAAGAGAGTATGAATAACTGTCTTACGCGATCGCACTTCGAAGTAAAAACTTCGTCATGATGATGGTGATACTCTTTGCTTTTGATGTAACTGAACAGGCGAACCTGTTTGGTCATATTGCCATGGGTTGTGAAAAAACCGCCTCCGTCTACTTGTTGATAAAGTAGAGGATGCGCTTCTCGCATAATATAAATGAGCGTTCTTAGCGCAGTAAAATAACGCGCCCAGTTCACGCAAGTCACAACCATTAGTGCAAATAGAATAGTGTCGCCGCTGATCATCCTTTCCTCCCTACATCTTCATAAGAAAACTCAAAAGAAAAAGATAATCAGTGTCTTTCTCGTACTACCTAAACGGCAGGAGCTTCCATAATTGAAGATGAACCATCTTTTGCCAATTGCGCTAGGTCTTTATCAATAAAGAACAGTGCTTTACCGTCTTCACCAACAAGCTCTAGCTTATCCAATACACCTTTAAACAACTTCTCTTCTTCGTGTTGCTCTGCAACGTACCATTGCAGGAAGTTAAAGGTTGAGTAGTCTTGTGTGCTGAAAGCAACGTGAGCCAGTTTGTTGATCTTTTCAGTAATCATCTGCTCATGTTCATAAGTTTCACGGAACACTGCACCAAGGCTTTCGAATTCGTGTTTCGGTGCTTCAATCGCACCCAGAATTGGCATTGCACCTGTTTCGCTTACGTAAGTGAAAAGACGCTGCATATGTTCCATTTCTTCTACTGCATGAACACGCAGAAACTCTGCTGCACCTTCAAATCCTTTGTCTTCACACCAAGCACTCATTTGTAAGTATAGATTGGATGAGAAAAATTCTAGGTTAATTTGATCATTCAGTTGCTCAACCATAGTTTTTGACAGCATTTAAGACTCCTAATTACATCCTCAATTTTCTCTACTATATCACTATTTAATGAATATCTCGCAGGCCATTAGTTAACCAATATTTCGAGCTGTCATTACGCAAGACAGTGGATATGAGATCACTTCAGCAAAAAAAACCATCGCATAGTGCTAATCTTAAATCAGACAATGAATAAAGGAGGTAGCGATATGAGTTACAAACATATTTTGGTCGCGGTCGATTTATCAGAAGACAGCAAATTAATTGTGGATAAAGCGGTAGCATTGGCTAAGCCATTGGAAGCCAAAGTCTCTTTTATCCATATCGATATTAACTACGCAGAGCTGTATACCGGCCTGATTGATATCAACATGGCCGAAACCCAGCACAACGCGATGGAAGCGTCTCGTATTCAGCTGCAAAATTTTGCGGAGCACGCCCAATACCCGATCACCCATACCCTAGTAGGCAGTGGTGATTTGAGTCATGAGCTGTGTGACACCATCAACGAGTTCAATGTTGATCTCGTGGTTTGCGGTCACCATCAAGACTTTTGGAGCAAGCTGCTCTCTTCAACACGCCAACTGATCAACGCCTCTCCGGTTGATATGCTGGTCGTGCCTCTAAGAGATTCAGAAGACTAATGATTTAAGGTTAGGTAACATACAGCTCATATCTTATTAACGAAGTTTTACTATGAGCTATTTAGCTGGTGTTACCCTCCTATGGGCCTTCTCCTTTAGCCTGATCGGCGTTTACCTTGCGGGTCAGGTTGATTCTTGGTTCTCTGTTTTAATGCGTGTTGCCCTTGCTGGCGTCGTATTTCTTCCTTTCCTAAAGTTTCGCGGCGTATCGCGTAAGCTGATCGCTAAATTGATGGCAATTGGTGGTATCCAGCTTGGCCTGATGTACTGCTTCTACTATCAGTCTTTCTTACTGCTATCCGTTCCTGAAGTCCTTTTGTTTACTGTCTTTACCCCAATTTACGTCACGCTTATTTATGACTTTCTCAAAGGGCAATTCTCTCCGTGGTACCTAGTGACAGCGGCAATTGCGGTATTGGGCGCGGTATTCATTAAGTTCGCAGGTATTAACGAAAACTTTTTAGTCGGCTTCCTCGTTGTGCAAGGCGCGAACCTGTGCTTTGCTATTGGTCAGGTGGGCTACAAGGTGGTGATGGAGAAGGAATCGACCGAGTTGCCTCAGCGAACCGTATTTGGTTACTTCTACTTAGGGGCGCTATGTGTCGCGTCAGTGGCTTTCATGCTACTAGGCAACCCAGAGAAACTGCCCACCACCACACTTCAATGGGGAATCCTGATCTACCTTGGCTTGATTGCGTCGGGGCTGGGTTACTTTATGTGGAATAAAGGCGCGTGCATGGTGAATGCTGGCGCGCTGGCAGTGATGAACAATGCCTTGGTTCCTGCTGGTCTGGTGGTGAATATCCTGATTTGGAACAGAGATGTCGATTTGGTTCGCTTGTCTATTGGTGGCGCCGTTATCTTATTCTCTTTATTCGTCAATGAGACGTGGGTGAAGAAGCGCGTAGCAAGATCCGCAAGCAACGCTTAGCTGATTTGAACGAGCTACATGAGTCAGCTCGGATAACCCCAAAAAGCAAAAGAGCGACCTAAGGTCGCTCTTTTTAAATCATCGCTGTAGCAATAAACCATTCAAATCAACTTCAGTGGATTTGATTGTGGCTCACTACCTGAGTCTTGGTTTCAGTGAAGGCAACATCATCAAGTTGTAGGTTGATTCGTTCCAGGTCACTTTCCAGTTTTTGGCTTTTCTTAAACAGCTTTTGCTGCTTCTTAATCATCTTCGCGAGCTTTTTGTTGTACTTCTCTTGTTTCTTCGCCGCTTTCTTCGCTTGTTTGAGTTCAGCTTTCTCATCGCCGCTCGCCTTCGCCATCAGTTTTTTCAGCTTGGCTTTTTTCTGTGCGGCTTCTTTTTTGGCAAGCTCAGGGGCCATATCAGCGGCGGCTGGATCGAACATTTGTACGCTCGGTTCAATTGCCTCGTTGATTTCCGCAAGCGACAGTTCTGGTGCAGGTAATGTTTCCGCTAGCAGGCCGCATGCGACTTTCTCTTCAACGGGTTTGTTTTGACAACCAAGAGGTGGAATTGCGGTGGGTTTGCATAGATTCGCTTGATCCGCCGAAGAACGCGCGCAAGAACGACACACGAACTTAGGTTCAGTCACCAAGCTGTGGATCTCGCCCAAGTGTTCGGTGATATCTCGACGGTTTAACTTACAAAAGCGTTTAGCCATGCTTCAACTCCAGCTAAGAATAATAATGATTCTTAGTTAGATATACATCTGTAACGCGACTATCGCAAGTGTTAAATGGCAATTTATCGTATTTATGACGGGAAATTTTCTTAGCGTGTATCTAAGTTATTGATGCTTCAATTAAGTCATTGATGCTTTCACATAGACGTCAAAACGGTTCTTTTTGGTTTCGATCGCCATGCTCGGTTTTTGCTCGTCTAACCAAGCTGCGTAATCCGGTCTTTTAACCACAACTCGCTTCGATGCCAACTTCATCGCTGGCTCAAATAAGCCATCAGCATCCAGATCGGCACCCACCAAAGATTGGAATACGCGCATCTCTTTTTTGACCAGAGCCGATTTCTTTTTGTTCTCTGGGTGTGGGTACATAGGGTCGAGGTACACCACATCAGGTTGTTCAAAGTCAGGATCGTTACTGAGCTTGTCTAAAGCATCGTGACTGGATGCGTGAATCAACTTCATGCGTTCAGTTACCCAACCACCGATATCTGGGTCTTGTTGCGCTCGCTGCAAGCCATCATCAAGCAGTGCGGCCACAACGGGGTGACGCTCGACCATTTGCACCTTACAACCTAGAGAAGCCAACACAAACGCATCGCGCCCTAAGCCTGCAGTACCATCAAGAATAGTTGGCGTTGCGCCTTTGTTTAAACCAGCTGCTTTGGCAATCGCCTGACCTTTACCACCGCCAAACTTACGTCGGTGACCAACTGCGCCTCCCACTAAATCAACAAAGATAGCGCCAAGCTTGGGCTCATTGACTTTACGTAGCTCAAGTCGCTCACTAGTCAGTACCAAAGCAAAATCGCTGCTTTCATCATGAGATAAGTTCCAGCGGGTCGCTAAGTCATTCAAATGATCGATTTGGGTAGCATCTTCGCAAATCAGTTGTAGTTGCAAGGTCGTCTCCAACAGACAGTAGTATTCAAAACAAAAGAGGCAACCAGTTTACCTGATTGCCTCAACAATACATATTAGCGGTGAAAAGTATTCCCAGCTAAAGTCGGCTTACCTAAACCAATGGCTCTGTCTCTCGCTCTTGTCTTAACTCTTCAACAAGCTCTGCGAGTGGCTTAGGCCGCCCTATGATGTAGCCCTGCGCGTAGTTCACACCCAGTTCGATAAGCTTGTCGATAATCTGGGTATTTTCAACGAACTCAGCCACGGTGTGCTTGCCCATCTGCTTGGCAAGATCATTGATCGAGCGAACCATCACATGGTCCATCTCATTCACATCAATATCACGTACAAACAAGCCATCGATCTTCACAATATCGACAGGCAGCTTTTTCAGATAGCCAAATGACGATAGCCCTGAGCCAAAATCATCCAATGCAATCATGCAGCCAAGCTCTTTGATTCGAGTGAAGAACTTGATCGCCTGCTTCATGTTACTCATGGCCGCTGTTTCAGTGATCTCTAAACAAATCTTATGACACGGTATCGATGAATCGCTCAGGCTATCTATCAAAAATTCGACAAACTCACGGTTACCCATCGAGTGACCGGAAAGATTGATTGAACACATCCCCAGTTCCTCAATAACCTCAGGGCGTTGCTCCAACCAACCCAAGGTTTGACTGACGACTTGGCGGTCAATCAAATGCGCGATGTTATAACGCTCTGAGGCTGGCATGAAGATCCCCGGGGAGATGTATTCCCCTTGGATGTTCTTGATGCGGACCAAGATTTCAAAGTGCATTTTATCGCTGTCTTCATCTAGGCCAAGAATTCGCTGCGCAAACAACTCTAAGCGATCGTTAGCCAAGGCCTCATGCACTAGGTTAACGCACTCCATCTCAAGATGGCGACGACGCAGGTCTTCATCATCTTGATGGTAAAGATGATAGCGATTGCGACCTTCTTCTTTAGCGGCATGACAAGCTGCATCCGCCTGAGCGTGCACCATCTGTGGTGAAGCTGCTGTATGGTCGATCAATCGAATACCGATAGAGCACGTCAGGTTGAGTCGAATATCATCCCACAAGAATGGATTCTCACTCATCATCGAGATAATACTGCGACACACATTCACCGCATCTCGTTCAGTACAGTCTTTCATCAGCACAGCAAACTCATCACCACCCATTCGCGCTAACACCGCATTGTAAGGCAGTACGTCTTCTAGCAGTTTGGCGCTAAACAAGATCGCAGCATCACCCGCTTCATGTCCTGCGGTATCGTTCAGCACTTTCAGCTGATCCAAATCTAGGAACAACATTGCGTGAGTTCGCATGTGGCTCTCAACCTCTTTCAGCGCCTTTTGCAGCTCTTGCTCAAAGTGGTTGCGGTTAAAGGTGTCAGTCAGTAGGTCATAGCGAGCCTGATACTCTAGCTTTTCAGAAAGCTCTAGCGTTTCGGTGATGTCTTCACCCACAATCAACAGCTGATCAGACTCCACCAACGGGCGGATATTTTCACGAATCCAGCTCTTGCTGCCGTCGGCATGGCGATATTCGATATCACGACGCCACACACCACGAATCTTATGCTGAGGTTGCAGCAAGATATGACGAGGAATCATCGCGTTCTCATCAACATAGAATTCTCTAGGGCGATGGCCCAACAACTGATCGAGAGGGTATCCCAAAAGCTCTTCGGCAAACTGGTTCACTTGTTGAATGCGATTATTGCCATCGAGCGTAATCATCATCACCGGCTGTTTGTCGTAATACAGCTTCAAGTTTGCTTCACGTTGGAACAGCTTATTCTCAGCAAGCTTACGTGAGGTCACGTCGCGCGCCTCAAAGAGAAACTGAATGTCTTCGTCTTCACTGCCCGGCATCGGCTTCAATGAAATATCCAACACCATCGCACCGCGATCTCGACACCACACCTCGGCTTCAAATCGTAAGGCTGGGTGCTCACTTTTTGCGATGAAATATTCGGCTAGCACTTCTCGCGCAGAACTTTCCCAATGTTGGTGTTGTTGCAGCGGCGTTCCCAGTTTATAGCCTTGATTATAAAGCAGCTCATGTAACTTGCTGTTACTCGACAGCAGCACGCCACCCTTATCAATGATGCCCATAAATTGCAGGCTCTGATCAAATATCGACTCCAACAGTCGTTGGCTTTGGCGACTTGCACGTTCGCTCTTCTTCAGACGGTTAAGGTAATACACCAACACCGCGATAACACACGACATGCTCAAGAACATTAAACCGATGGTGCGAATTTCATCGCGATAGCGCATTAAGAATGACTTCGGCTTATTGAGGAAGGTTACTGAGGCTTCATTCTCTGCACCCAAATCCCAACGTGAGATCTGTTGGTAATCGAGTTTGATTTCTGGCGCGCCAGCAACCACCAATGGCAATGGAGCCTTAGGATTGTTCAGCACGCTCAACAGCACGCGCCCCGTGTCTCGACCTTGCGTTTCTCCACTGTGGATCACGCCACCAATCGCACCAAACCCAAGTCCTAAATCATGCACAATATACAATGGCATCTGAGTTTTTTTGTTGAGCTGACGCCAGTCTTCTTTGCTGCTGACCCGACCATTGATGTCGCGGTAGTAGGCCCAGAACAACAAGCTTTTAGTTAGATCAGCGCGTTGCGCGAACGTCATCAGTTCTTGATAAGAATCAGGCGTATATTGCTCCACCATCCCAGAAAACTCAGGGCGTTTTTGTAGAAATAAATCCACTTGAGCGCGAATCGCTTCACCCGTTACCGAGTGATCGGTAACCACGTAAACTTTTTTAACCGTCGATTGAAGTCGATTGATCAGCTCAATATTGCTCGCCATATCAATATCTTCAGTGATACCGGTTGCGTGCAAGCCTTCAATCATTTGCGGAGAAAAATTGTTGATGCCACCAAAAATAACGGGCGTGCCATTGAGTTCGGGCGCTAAGCGTTTCATCAGATTGAGGGCGTTATTATCACTGACGACTACAGCGGCAAACTCTTCATGCGACAGCTTAGTGCGGTATAGCTGATAAATTCGCTCTAAGTATTCAGCGTTTTGAGTTCGCTTGGTATCGAGATAAACAACCCGGTAAGATAACCCATCGCGATCGAGCTCATCAGATAGTCCTTTATGGAAATCATCTGTCCAGAAAAAGCCTTGATGATAAGAGTGAATAACCAACACATCTTTTGCCTGAGCTGAAGCAAAAACACTCCAACACATCACAATAAAAAATAACGAAAATCGCACTGAATTCACCCTAACCCTATAGTTACTGCTAATATTATCACCCTTGGCTATGATGTGTACTCAAGCCGGTATGTTTTTCATTCAACCTAAGGATTATGCATGTCCACAACCACAGCTCGTCTAGATGATCTAGACCGTGCCATTCTCAAAACCTTGATGGAAGATGCACGAACTCCTTACGCTGAAATGGCAAAGCAGTTCGATGTCAGCCCTGCGACGATTCACGTTCGCATCGAAAAGATGAGATCGGCAGACATTATCGAGCGAACGGAAGTTGTGGTAAACACCAAAAAACTGGGTTACGACGTGTGTTGCTTTATTGGCATCAACCTTAATGCTGCCAAAGATTACCACTCGGCGATCGCTAAGCTGAATGCCTTAGACGAAGTGGTTGAGGCGTACTACACCACTGGTGCTTACAATATCTTTGTAAAGCTGATGTGTAAGTCGATAGAAGAGCTGCAGTTTGTATTGATCGATAAGCTGCAAGCGATCGATGAAGTTCAGTCGACAGAGACACTGATTTCATTGCAGAACCCTATCAACCGCAATGTGAATCCATAACATTGATTCGCCTTGCTTGGCATAACGCACAGACAAAAAAAGAGCCTCTAACTAGAGGCTCTTTTCGCAATAAACTAGATAGTTACCGTGATTATGCGTTGATTCCCGCGTGGCGCAGCATTGCGTCGATTTGTGGCTCACGACCACGGAAGCGTTTGAACAGCTCCATTGGCTCTTCACTGCCACCCATTTCAAGGATGTTGTTCAGGAAGCGATTACCCGTTTCAGTGTTGAAGATACCCTCTTCTTCAAATGCTGAGAACGCATCTGCCGATAGCACTTCTGCCCACAGGTAGCTGTAGTAGCCCGCGCTGTAACCACCAGCAAAGATGTGACCAAAGCTGTGTGAGAAACGGTTCCAATCTAGGCTTGGCAGTACCGACACCTTAGACTTAACATCCGCTAGCGTTTCTAGTACGCGAGCACCCACTTCAGGGTCGTATTCTGTGTGTAGCGTGAAATCGAACAAACCAAGCTCTAGCTGACGCAGGATAAACATCGCAGATTGGAAGTTCTTCGCCGCTAGCATCTTCTCTAGCATCTCTTTTGGTAGCGCTTCACCCGTTTCGAAGTGACCAGAGATGAACGACAGCGCTTCTTCTTCCCAACACCAGTTTTCTAGGAACTGACTTGGTAGCTCAACCGCATCCCAAGGCACACCATTGATACCCGCAACTGCGCCCGCTTCTACTTGCGTTAGCATGTGGTGGATACCGTGGCCGAATTCGTGGAACAAGGTCACCACTTCATCGTGAGTAAACAGTGCTGGCTTATCACCAACTGGCTTATTGAAGTTACACGTTAGGTAAGCAACCGGGGTCTGTAGCTCGCCAGATTCGGTAATGCGACGACCACGACAGTCATCCATCCAAGCGCCACCACGTTTGTGTTCACGTGCGTATAGATCTAGGTAGAAGCTACCACGCAGTGTTCCAGTCGCATCAAAGATATCAAAGAAACGCACTGACTCATGCCAAGTGTCTACGCCTTGACGCTCTGTTACCGACATACCAAACACGCGGTTCAGTACCTCAAACAGACCTGAAACCACATTAGATTCTGGGAAGTAAGGACGAAGCTCTTCATCAGAGATCTCGAACAGTTTCTGTTTTTGTTTCTCACTGTAGTAAGCGATGTCCCACAGGTTTAGCTCAGAGACACCAAATTCTTTCTCAGCAAACTGGCGTAGCTCTTCAACTTCTCGCTCACCTTGCGGTTTGGCTTTTACTGCTAGGTCGTTTAGGAAGCCAAGCACTTGGTCTGGCGTTTCTGCCATCTTAGTCGACAGTGATTTTTCGCTGTAAGTACTGAAACCCAACATGCGAGCGATCTCGTGACGCAGTTTAAGCTGCTCTGTGATGATCTCTGTGTTGTCCCACTTACCAGCATTTGGACCGCGATCCGAAGCACGCGTTACGTAAGCTTCGTACAACTCTTTACGTAACGCTTGGTTATCACAGTAAGTCATCACAGGTAGGTATGATGGGATATCTAGAGTCAGTAGGTAACCTTCTTGCTCTTTAGATTCGGCCGCCGCTTGAGCTGCCGCCAGTGCCGATTCAGGCATACCCGCCAGTTCAGCGACGTCTGTGATCTGCTTGCTCCAACCCATGGTTGCATCAAGCACATTATTTGAGAATTGAGAGCCTAGCTCAGACTGGCGCTTGCTGATCTCGCCGTAACGATGCTGTTCATCTGCAGGTAAGCCAATGCCCGACAATTCAAAGTCGCGCAGTGCGTCGGTAATAGTTTTTTGTTGAGCTCGGTCCAGTGCAGAGAATGCTTCACTCGCCTTGATCGCTTTATACGCTTCGAACAAGCCTTTGTGTTGGCCAACCCAAGTGCCGTATTCAGATAGCACAGGTAAGCAGCTCTCATACGCTTCACGCAGTTCGTCACTGTTCACGACAGAGTTCATATGGCTTACAGGTGACCAAATGCGACCTAAACGATCATCCACTTCTTCAATTGGAGCAACTAGGTTGTCCCAGCTTGGTGAAGTATTACCTTCAAGTACTTGTTCTATCTTGTTGCGACACGCTTCAATCACTTGCTCAACTGCAGGCTTTACGTGCTCTGGCTTGATCTGTGAAAACGGAGGTAAGTCCGTGAAGGTTAATAGCGGATTAGACATATAAACATTCCTTTGGCTTTAGAGACTTTCGTCTTTTTTGTAATGAGGTCGTCTTACAGTCATCAGGCTCAGGTTCGCCCTAAAAAAATCACCTGCGAATAGTTATTAAATAGTGCCCAATAAGGCAAATTTCAATAGTAGAACCAATAACTAACCACATATTGCGAACGACTGTTCCTGAATTGTTCGAGAATTTATGGTCCATTGAGGGTTATAATGGTCTGATTAACCCCACCTACACTAACCACACTCTAAATCGAGAGTGTTACGAGAGTTTAATTTGTTAAGTTATCGCCACAGCTTCCACGCAGGTAACCATGCCGACGTAGTAAAGCATATCGTACAGAGCCTTATTCTTAATTCTTTGAAACAGAAGGATAAGCCTTTTGTTTATCATGACACTCACTCTGGTGTAGGTCGTTACGACTTAACGCATGAATGGTCTGAAAAAACCGGTGAATACAAGCAAGGTATTGCTCGTGTGTGGGAGCAAACAGACCTTCCTGAAGACATTCAAAGCTACCTTGAGTCTATTTCCATTCTCAATAATGGCGAGAAACTGCGTTACTACCCGGGTTCTCCACGTGTTGCACGTGCACACCTGCGTGACCAAGACCGCATGGTACTGACTGAGCTTCACCCAGCCGATCACCCGCTGCTTGAGCAAGAGTTCCACCGTGATCGTCAGGTATCTATCTACAAAGAAGATGGTTTTAAGCGCTTAAAGGGCAGCCTGCCACCAAAAGAACGTCGTGGTTTAGTACTGATCGACCCGCCTTACGAGCTGGCAAAAGAGTACCGTGATGTCGTGACTGCAATCGCTCAAAGCCACAAGCGCTGGGCAACCGGTATCTACGCAATTTGGTACCCGGTAGTAAATCGCTGTGATATCGAAGATATGATCGAAGGTCTCGAAGGCTTAGGCATCAACAAGATTCTACAAATCGAACTTGGCGTATCACCAGACACCAACGAGCGTGGCATGACAGCATCAGGCATGATTGTTATCAACCCGCCTTGGAAGCTAGAAAGCCAAATGAACGAAATTCTTCCATTTTTGAAGGAAGCAATTGCGCCGGCAACCGGTCACTTCAAAGTAGAGTGGATCGTACCCGAGTAATCTCGAACTTAACGTCATGCTCTGACAAATATTAAGCAGATTGTGACGTACACGAATAAATTTTAAACAGGGAGATTGAGTTCAACCGATCTGCCCTCAATATAATAATTATACAATTTAAGAATCTATAGGACGTAGGTGTTCAGTGCGCTCACTGTACCCACAGCCTTCAATAAATGGAGAAAGTAATGGCGACTCATTTTGATTACATCTGTATCGGCGGCGGTTCAGGCGGCATCGCATCAGCAAACCGCGCAGCAATGCACGGTGCAAAGGTTGCACTTATCGAAGCTCAAGACCTTGGTGGTACTTGTGTAAACGTTGGTTGTGTTCCTAAAAAGGTAATGTGGCACGGCGCTCAAGTTGCTGAAGCGATCAACCTATACTCTGAAGATTACGGCTTCGACGTTGACGTAAAAGGCTTCAACTGGAGCAAATTAATAGAAAACCGCCAAGCGTACATTGGTCGTATCCACCAATCTTACGATCGCGTTCTTGGTAACAACAAAGTAAACGTAATCAAAGGCTTTGCTAAGTTCGTTGACGAGAAGACTGTTGAAGTTAACGGTGAACACTACACAGCTGATCATATTCTGATCGCAGTAGGTGGTCGTCCAACCATTCCAAACATCCCTGGCGCAGAATACGGCATCGATTCAAACGGTTTCTTCGACCTAATGGAGCAACCTAAACGCGTTGCTGTTATCGGCGCGGGCTACATTGCTGTTGAGATCGCAGGTGTACTAAGCGCGCTTGGTACAGAAACACACCTGTTCTGCCGTAAAGAATCTCCACTACGTAGCTTCGACCCAATGATCATCGAGACATTGGTTGAAGTAATGGAAGCGGAAGGCCCAACACTTCATACACACTCTGTTCCAAAAGAAGTAGTGAAAGAAGCAGACGGCACACTGACTCTACACCTAGAGAACGGCAACACTCAAAACGTTGACCACCTAATCTGGGCTATCGGTCGCCACCCAGCAACTGACGCTATCAACCTAGCATCAACTGGCGTTGCAACTAACGACCGTGGCTACATCAAAGTAGACGAGTTCCAAGCAACTAATGTTCCTGGCATCTACTGTGTTGGCGACATCATGGAAGGCGGTATCGAGCTAACACCTGTTGCTGTTAAAGCCGGTCGTCAGCTTTCTGAGCGTCTATTTAACGGTCAAACAAACGCAAAAATGGACTACAAGCTAGTGCCTACTGTTGTATTCAGCCACCCACCTATCGGCACTATTGGTCTAACGACTCAAGAAGCTGAAGAGCAATACGGCAAAGACAACATCAAGGTTTACACATCGGGCTTCACTGCGATGTACACAGCAGTAACCAAGCACCGTCAACCTTGTAAGATGAAGCTAGTATGTGCTGGCGAAGAAGAGACTGTCGTTGGCCTACACGGCATCGGCTTCACGGTTGATGAAATGATTCAAGGCTTCGGCGTTGCAATGAAGATGGGCGCAACCAAAGCAGACTTCGACTCTGTTGTGGCGATTCACCCAACGGGCAGCGAAGAGTTTGTTACCATGAGGGGTTAGTGTAGGAAAAGCATCTTACACACGTAAATAAATCTGGAAAATAATCAACCACTGTCCATACTGTATACATGGACAGTGATATTTTTCAGGATGATTTATGACATACCTTGTACACTCAAGCGATGTTTTCAAAGAGACTGAGCTACAAAAACTAGATAATGGTACATTCCATTGCCTCCCTTCCAATGACAATATCGGTTCGCTGCCAACCCTCTTTTCGCAAGATGGTGTATTCAATCACGAAGCCAACAGCTACCTGTTTTATCTCAAGGCCGTAAAGAAGGCAGAAGACTTATCCCCCTGCGCGCAGGCTTTGCGTGCCTACTATCAATTTCTTGATGATAAGGGGTTGAGTTGGGATAAATTCCCGCCAGTCAAACGGCTCAAACCAACTTACCTATACCGCTCTCACCTGCTGAAGCAAATAAAACAAGGCATGCTTGCACACAGCACTGCCAGTGTTCGTATGAACCAAATCGTCAATTACTATAAGTGGCTAATGCATGATGGTTATCTATGTGTAAAAAATGAGAAAGAAGCCCCATTCAAAATGGAATTTGTCTCAGTTAAGAACAGTGGAATGCTTGCCCACATATCCTCAACGTTCATTGTTGAGACCAGTGATTTACGCATAAAAGTGCCGAGGGATGCAGATAGTAAAAACATCAGGCCACTATCCCCATTAAGCCGTGATGCTCTTGGTATTTTAACCCAGCACCTTCCACAAACGTCTGAAGAGTTGCGCTTACAAGCCTTGCTTGCGATTGATACAGGTATGCGGGTTGAAGAAGTAGCAACCCTAACACTAGATGCGTTAGATACTGCAATTCCACTTGCTGAGAGCCAACATCGCTTTGAAATTTTGTTATGCCCCCGCTCTACAGGCGTACAAACCAAGTTCCTAAAAACTCGGACTGTCGAGATTTCATCGGACTTGCTCCAATCATTGAGTGAATATCGAATTTCAGAACGCCGCCTGAAGCGTGTTACTAGGCTCAACGAGAAAATAGAACAATTAGACAGCAATGCTCCCACCTTCACCCAGAAGACCGTTGAAAAACTGGAGCGCTGTGACCGCCATGAACCAATTTTTGTTAGTCAGCAAGGCAACCCTGCTACGGGGAAATCAATTGAAGCTCGATGGATTGAGTTCAGGGCAGAAATAAAACGGGCAGAGCCATCATTTACCCATCGTTTCCATGATTTACGCGCCACCTATAGCACCTATCGCCTCAGTGATTTGCTAGAGGCTGGATTGCCCGTTGTTGACTGTATGGAGCTTCTGATGGGCTGGATGGGGCATAAAGATGAAAGTACGACTTGGAAGTATTTACGCTTTCTAAAACGAAAAGAGGCGTTCAAAGTGAAGTTTGGCATCCTCGATTCCATTATGCACGATGTGCTAGGAGGTCAGGATGACTGAGCTAACCTATTTATCAGGATGGAGGCGTGACCTCTGTATCAAGCTTGATGCCAGAGATAATCTTTCAGCAGACTTTAACCGTTTTTTATTCAATAACTTACCATCAAGCAAAGAGTTACAGCAAAGCAACCAATTCAAGTTTGCAGATCGTGAAGGGTTCGTTGTTCAGTTAAAAGACAGTTTTAGTGAAAAAATAGATGAAGGAGTTAGTCACGACTCACTATATGGCATTTATTTTGAAGCCTCTCAATACCTACGGTGGTGCGATAAAAAAAACGAGCCAGCATTTACCCAAAGCTCATTAGAGGGGTATATGGAACACTTACAAACCATAGTAATGCGAGGCGAACTCAAAAGTAGCACGTATAAGAATAGACGAGCTAATATGGTCACCCTATTTTCTCGATATCTTGATCTACCACACTATTACTTTAATAACGTGGTTATCATGGATAATAGCGATAGAGAATCTTATGAATCCTACACTCAAAGCGATTTAAAACAACTACTTCCATTTCTAAGACGTCTTTTCAATCAAACCTATTCACAATTTATCAAAAATCCTGAAACGCATATTCAAGCCCATAAAAATACATCTACCATGATCTTTGAATGGCAAGGTAGAGAGTATAAACTTTGCGGTGGCATAACGAAGATGATGTGTGCAGCCACCTACCTACTCGCTTATTACACTTACGCTAACACCACTGATTTATTTAGGTTAAAGCAGCCTAATAACGCATCAATATCAACAAAGGAAGCATGGTATACCATGCCCGCTTTTAAACGTCGTGCATTTAAAACTATTCAAATTGAGATAGGTGAACACGAGTTAGAAATACCCAAGTATGCTATGACCTTTTTCGACAAACTACTCAATGCTTCAAGAATAATTAGCACAAATGAAGAAGCGACTCTTCTTCAAACCATTGCCTCTCGAAAGGTGCAAAAGTTACAGACTTCAAGACTTCAGTCTTTTTTGAAATTGTGGGTAGAAAAACATTTTTCCTTCACAGATCAAATGGGAAGACGCTTACGCCCTAGCATAAGCCGCTTTCGTGAAACAGGCTCTCAACTAACCTCATATCATCAAGGTGAAATGGTTAATAACCTCATGCTTAATAACACACCCAACACCCGTAAGCGTCACTATAGCGAGGGAAATAAGCTGGCAAATAACGGCATGATGCAAGATACGATGTCAATTCGGGAGGAGCAGGTCAAGAGCAGGGTCAACACCAAACAGGCTCAGAAAAACCTCAGTATTGAGGTACTGGTTATCGAGGAAGAAAACAAGATTAACCTTCCCAATTTAAGCCGTACTTCTAATGGCGGTAGCTGCGCTGCCCCATTCGGTGAAAAGTCCCAAAAGTACACCAAGAAAGCCCAAACACAGGGACTTGCTAAGGAGGGAGAACGATTAGCCTGTGCAGATCTACTGGGGTGCTTTGGGTGTCCAGACCAAGTAATTGTACAGTCAGTCTCAGATATCTGGTGTCTGCTCTCATTCAAGGCATGTGTTGAGGAGTCACTATTCCTTCACTTGGATGTCAGCCATTACAAAAAAAACTTTGAAAACATCATAATGTTTATCAAACAAAAAATACTTCCGAACATAAATAAACAAATATTGAGGAAGGCAGAAACCAAACTCGATGATGATGGACTGCACCCCGCTTGGGATGACAGCGAGTCAGTTTTAAGCTTAATTCCAAGATCACCAGCCGAGGTAAGATAATGGATACATCTAAACTCTATTTACCTGACTTTCCACAACAGCATAAGGTCAAGGATGTAGATGTGGTTACGCTCTACCATGAGAGAAGATATGAAGAGCTAGATGCCGTCGTCATCTGCAAGGATAAAGACGGAAACGTCACCGCCACCTTTGGACAAAACAATTGGGATTGCTTACCTTTCTCTCGAAAGAAAGATAAGAACAATCTAAATACAGAGGAATTCAAATGTGCTCCTAAGTTACAACAAGAACTTAAGCTTTTGATTTTTGGTTGGCTATTTAATAAAAGTCCTAAACAGAAAAAATCAGTAAAGTTCTCAAGTGTTCGTACTCGACTAAATAATATAAAGGTAGTTTATAGTTTCTTGATGGAGGGTAACTATAGCTCGTTGAAAGATCTCGGTTCGCCTGTTTTGTGGACTAAGTTTGAACACTTCTTGCAAAATCGTAACTATGCCCAAGGAACCATCGAGTCGACTTTCGTGGCAATAAATACCGCCATAAATGATGAGTCATGGCACAAACTTGAGCTTGGCCTTAATCCAATAAAGTCAAATATTGAAGCAAGACGGATAAATTCAAATGAAGCACAACAAACTCTTGTTATACCTGAACGTCTATGTGATGCAATTTATGGAAAAGCTATAGAACTGGTCAACGGTGCTCACCCACATAGACAATTAATTTTGGATATTGAGAAGTCTCTACAGCATAACTATGAAGAAGGGGTGCGCAATCTTGAAGAAAAAATAAAGCAAGGGGATCGTTACTCCTTCATGAGTGAGGACGGTAGCATTGATAAGCGAAAATACATTTCCGCAGCTCAAGAATTACAACCACATAAAGTTAAAGACCTTGTCGCTCCATTAGCAGATAAAGTACCAAGTATTAGACTAAAAAATGGAACGGACTTTAATCGCTACTGGGGCCAACTAACTAATGCTTGCTATATCGTTTGTGGAGGCTTCAGTGGTATGCGAGATTCCGAAATCGATAAATTAACGCCTAAAAGTTATTACAAGGATAGCTTTGAAGGACGTGATTTCCACCTGCTGCAATCTCACACTTTTAAGTTAGGCCATAAGCGAGAAACATGGATCACAGCCTCATCGTCCAAAACTGCAATAGAGTTAATGACCACATTAACTGAAGAATGGCGCAAAGAAGTCACTTACCCAGATAAAAAATACAAAGACTCCATTTGGGTAAATAAAACATACCGCTCCAAGCCCCCCGCATTGATTACAGGCTGGAATCACCGACTACAGCGCTTTTGTAAGCAGTTCAATTTCATTGTAACTGAAGAGGATTTCGCAGAATGCCTTGAGTCAAACCCTCGCTCATTAAACCGTGTGAAAAAAGATGTAACGGTTGGAAATCCTTGGCACATAACAACTCATCAGTTTAGGCGCACTTTGGCCTTTTACTGCATTAAGAACCGTCTAGGAACATTGGTAGCGCTCAAGCAACAGTTCAAGCACTTATACCTCGCGATGACCGAGTGGTACACCAATGGTGGGAAGCTAGCGAGCCTACGGGATCTAAAAGTGGACGAGCAAGTGCAAAATGCACTCGATGAAATCAATGCAGAAACCACCGCGAATAAAATCTTCAAACAGTGGCACACAAATAAAACGCTATCAGGCACTCATGGCAAAGCGATCATGAAAATGCGTGGTGATGTACCAACCATTTATAGCTCTTGGGACGTTATATACAAAGCAGTCAAGGATGGAAAGTTAACGCTTCATGGTTCCATGCACAGTTATTGTAAGTCAGGTTATGATTGCGATATGGACGGTGTGGTCACACCCCAATTCTGTGTGGACTGTGGGTCTGGTAGTAGCATCATTGATGAACAACAAGCTAAGTGGTGGCAGAAAAAACACCACAGCTTGGTAGCATATATGGAGTCTGGAGAAGAAATTTCGGTGAGTGAGCACTCTCACTACGTCACTCAAGTAAGAGCCGCAGAGAAAGTCATGGCTGACTTTGATATGCCCTTCACCCCTTTTGAACCTGATTTGAAGGTAGCGAACTTATGAGTAAGAGCGAAACTACACTGCTAGTATTAGAGTCAGCCCTAGAGCGTATTAAACAGGGCAAGCCCAAGCGCATTCCTACTCACCGCAAGCTCAGCGTAAGAGCTGTCGAGGAAGAGGCGAATTTGGGTAATGGCAGTGGCTATTACTACCCTGACTTTGTTGAGAAGGTTAAACAGACCAAATTAGAAATTGCGACAGGCAAAGGTGAAATAGTCCAACCAGAGATTCAAACAGTTCGTACTAAGCTCAAAGAAGAAAAACGCATCAAGAATAACTACAAGGTCAAGTATGAGGCGGAGCGAGATAAGCTAGCTCTTTTTGCGGCAGCACAGCACCACCTCAATGACAAATTGGTTCAGGCGTTGGCTCGCATCGATGACTTAGAGTATGAAAATGCCAACCTTCGTTCTGATTTGGCCAAGCTCAGACGAAATAAAATCGTCCCACTCAAAGAATAATTTCGAGTCAAAACCCCATATGTTGACAGCTTAACTCAAAGAGGTCGCACATATAGTATGTGTTTTTATCTTTACAAAAAATTCTGTTTTCTCCCACACTTTGCGATGTAAATTTAGACAAAAAAGTGTATATTTAGGTGTATATTTAAGTGTCAATTAGGATGTCATTATGACGAAACCCATTCTTAAGAAATCACCTTTAGTGATGGCTTTACTTGACTTACGCTTTACGTCTTTACCAAAACCAACCTTGGATCAGGGTATGGAATTGTTTAGAAGTAAGCTGTTTCAGAATGGTTTCTCCGTTCCACATGAAGCAGAAGTTAGTCAAATAGAAGTTGCCCCCAAAAGTGATAGTGAGTTTGCTGTGCAACAACATATTACCAAACGTTGGGATTACCTTAACATTAGTCGCAACCAAGGGGTAACGTTGACGAATGAGTCTTTGACATTACGTTCAACGGTTTACAATAACTTTGAAGAGTTCAAGGCCACGTGGGAGGTTGTCATAACAGCATTCTTTGAAGCGTTTGATGGTATTGAACAAGCTGGAATGCGACGCATGGGGCTTCGTCATATGGATGCTTTCATTGCCAATGACGGTCATTTGCTCAATGAATACATAAATGAAGATTGGTTAACTCCTCTTCAGAAAAATTCTGATATGAATTCCTTTTTCTTTAACAGGCGTATTCAGAATACTGACTTTGGTGTACTGAGAGTTGAGATAGAAGAAAGAGCTCCCGAAAATGGTAGGTTAAATATACTTCCTCGCGATATATCAGATCCAGATCCTGTTAGTTTAAAGATCGAACACAAACCACACTGGCAAACACCAAGTCAAAGTAAATTTGCTATTGTAGATATTGATCATGCTTGGACTGCAAATGAGTTACAACCGCTCACAAAAGATAATATTAACAGTAGACTTTGCGGTTTATACGAAGAAAATACTCAAGTTTTCTGGAGCTTGCTTTCAGAAAAAGCAGAGCAAGAGTGGGAGAAGTCTTTCCAATAGGATTTGGAGGATAATACTATGTTAGAAATTCAAACAAGCTCATCAGCTAATGCAAACAAACTCATAGCGACTGTTACAGGTGCAGCATTATTAACAGGTGGTGCCCTTTGGGAACAATCAATAGAACCACCTCACTTCGACATACTTGATAGCCACAAAAGCAAGGAGCTGGTAGTACGATTTAAAGAAGGTCGTTCAGGGGATCTCCAATGGAAAACCTCAGAAAAAACCGTAGAAAAGCTATCAACTGACGTCCTAGAACCTTCTGAAATGGTAAATACTGTTATAGGTGCTTTAGGCTTAGGTATGACAGACCTTGAGAAAGTTTTAAAGGTTAAACGTGCGACCATTTATAACTGGCGTAAAGGTGGTGACGTCAGAGCTGAGGATAGTTTGGCAAGGCTCCTCGCTGTGTACGGTATTGCAAAAGATATTGCAAAATTCAATGACCGCCCTTTTGGTAAAAGAGCAAAAACTCATCAGGTGCAAGGTAAGAGTTATCTTGACCTACTCAGCAATGAGAGTCTGGACAATGATGCGATTATCAATATTGCAAGGGTACTATCAGGTCAAGAAAATGCGCGTCTAAAAGCCAAAAATGAAACAAGCCACGAAGCCAATGATATCGACAACTTATCAGGAGGCTGGCTGCGCGTATGACAAATGAAGAAGTACGCCAAGCTATTGATGGAAGTGGCTGGAGACAAGGCAGCATAATATCTTATTCAAAACTTAAAGAGCATATCGATGAGCAGGAGTTAGATAACGTAATTACGCTGCCTAACCCAGACAAAATCAAGAAGCCAGGGAGTGCATTTGTAGTTGTCATTAATATGAGCTGTGATGTTGTCTACGGTGCAGTAGATCAGCTTCCTCAGATTAAGTGCCTTTTGTGTTGGCCAAAAAATGGTGAAACGAGCAATTCTGACTTGCAAGACCCAAGGCAGTTTGCCCTTCAATCAGAAGGGCAAACTCTAATTTTTAGGATGAAGGATCGTCTTTTTGTACATAAACATGCTCTCTGTAACATCAAACCAGACGCGCAATTGACAGATGAACAGGTTAATTCGCTTGTTCGTTGGAAAGTTGCTCAGTTTAATCGGTTGGGGTTACCAGAAGCTTTGGCTACACGTATCGGCGATATATTGAACGCTCCGACATTTCTTGACTGGGTTACAGAAACAGCCCCTAAACTTGAAGGGATTTTTCTGGAAATAAAGCCAATGTTCGAGCTCACAGATGATATTCCTTATGAAATCGGCGTTATAGCCGTTGCAAACTCATCAACATCTAATCAATCTGACGTTTTTGATATAGCTGAGACAATTGACACTACTCTCTTAGAGCCACTGAGAAATGTCAGTAATATTCAGCTGCTAAATGATTCGGAACAATATGAGCATGAGGGTCAAGAAGCGGCCGTGAGTTCGAGTGAATTTTCATATGACATGCTCAAACGTTTTAGACGGTTTTATTTAGACCATCATTCTCTTGATCCAGAATCAAACTCAGCTCCAGTTGGGACTTAGTTATTTCTGGAAAAAGACCTCAATAGAGGTAGCGTTTAAGGAAAATTCGTTCCAAAGCTCGACATTTCTGGAAAAGGCTCACATGCCTCTTCCGTTATACCTTTCCAGATTTATTTCAGAAATGACCTGTGTTGGTAGATTGATACGATGAGATAATCAACGTCTTAGTTGAGCTCTCTTTAGAAGCAGGCCATGTGCCTGCTTTTTTTATGTCCGCTCTGAACCTTGGCTATGGATTCGACGTAACACAAATATCTACCTATCTAGAACAAAAATGGAGTTTGTGATGAATCTACTAATTGAATCATTCGAAGGCGGGATCTACTTGGCTTACCAAGTTATTGGCGAGCAAAAGCAGTTAATCAAAGACGACCACCAGCATCCTATGAAGTTTTTGAGTGTTAACCAAGCACGCGATCACTTTAGCGACCAAGGTGTAGCATCAGCTATGCTGGTTCATAACAGTGCTTACGACGAGATGTGCGGTGAACACTGTGGTAGCACACAACCTTTCGAGATTGATTTGAAGTGGAGTTAAATCAACCTCAAATCAATCGCGATAAAAATTGAAAGGCTTGCATCAATGCAAGCCTTTCTTATGGGATTCACTTTCACTTTTAATCACTTAGATCAGCGTGATGTCCGTTTTAATCTTCGTTTGATGTTCTGCTCTTTCACTACAAAGTCGAACAGCGGAGCGAACAAGTTGGCGAACAAGATAGCCAGCATGATACCCTCAGGGTAGGCTGGATTGAGCACTCTGATACCAACCGTCATCACACCAATCAAAATGCCATAGGCCCATTTACTCTGATTGGTAAACGCGGCAGATACAGGGTCTGTCGCCATGAAGAAGGTACCAAACGCTACACCACCCAACACAAAGTGCCAGTAGAACGGCATCGAAAACATCGAGTTAGTCTCTGACCCTATCCAGTTCATCAAGCTAGATGTCACAACGAGACCAATAATCACACCGGCAACAATACGCCAAGACGCTATCTTCATGAAAATGAGCATCAACCCCGTCAGCATAATTAATAGCGAAGAAACCTCACCCATCGAACCTGGAATATTGCCGATGAACGCATCCATCCAAGTGATTGCCTCACCAGTCATGTTGTTGATCAGTGACGAACTGCCACCTTCATACCATTGGCTCAGTGGGGTCGCGCCTGAGTAGCCGTCAGCGGCAACCCACACAAGCCCACCCGACATGTTGGCTGGATACGCGAAATAGAGAAACGCGCGGCCTGCAAGGGCTGGGTTCAAGAAGTTGCGCCCTGTACCACCGAACAGCTCTTTGGCGACAACGATCCCAAAGGTGATACCTAATGCGGCTTGCCAAAGCGGGATGGTTGGCGGGAGGATAAGTGCAAATAGTACCGAGCTAACAAAGAAGCCTTCATTAACTTCGTGCTTGCGAACGACAGCAAACAGTACCTCCCAGAAGCCACCCACCACAAACACCGTGGCATAAACGGGTAGGAAATAGAGTACACCAAGCAACATCTGACTTGCCCAGCCACTTGCCACCAATGACTGCGCATCGCCAAATGCCCACGACAGACGCCAGCTGCTTTCAATAACTGAGGCAAGTTCGTTAAGTTGATAGCTGGAGGTTAATGCGAGGACACTTTGGTGCCCAACGTTATACATACCCCAGAACATCGCAGGAAAGGTCGCTAACCACACCAGAATCATGATGCGCTTTAGGTCAATGCTATCGCGAACATGGGTTATGCCGCGATTTACGTTTCCGGGTGTATAAAATATTGTCGCGAAAGCTTCATACACTGGGTAGAGCTTTTCGTACTTACCACCCGCTTCGAATTGAGGGGATACGCCCTCTAGCCACTTATTCAATTTCATATCTTTATAACCTCATTGATGTGAGTCAGAGGCAATACGAAACAAATAAGGTTAGAGAACAATTTGGCATAATCTACCTCTATAAAGCGAACCTTTAACCAACCCTCCACCGTCAATATTTGAGAGAAAATCAAGAGCTAAACTTTGGAAAGAAGATCACATACCCGCATTTTTGATGCTACCTCTCAAAAATGCGACTCTTTAGCTTATTTTTTTATATGTAATTGATAAAAACATCGAAAAAACATCGAAAACTCTTATAGAATGCATGCACAATAAGAGATATAAAAAGATCAGTTGTGCAAAATAGAAGCAGTGGCCCCACTGAGGTTTTCTATCGCCTCATGGATATCCCAGACGCGGAAAAAAGTCTCTACCTAAAACGACTAGAGCAAGAACAACCCTGCTTATATCAGCAGGTACTTCCTCTCATCAGTGAAGTCCCCTCAGAGCAGCTCACATCACTGCTCGGCTTTCACGCACAACAAGCAACAGAAAGCGAGCTCAACCTAACCGACACCTTAGTCGATAAATACTATATATCGCATGAACTCGGTCGTGGTGGTATGGGGATTGTCTATGCAGCCAGTCGAGCAGATAGAACCTTTGAGCAAGACTTAGCCGTTAAATTCATACAGCCCTCTCTTTCACATATTTTAGGTGAGCATGCTCTATTTCAAGAAGCACAATTACTCGCACACCTAAACCATCCATGTATAGCCAAAGTGTTTGATGGTGGAGTCTACCAAGAGTCTGTCTATATTGTGATGGAGCGAGTTGAAGGGGAAACGCTTTCTCTGTATTTGCAGAATCGCTCTTGCAGTGAAAAGCAAAGGCTAAATTTATTTAAAGAAATTTGTTCGGCAATTGAACATGCTCATCAAAAACAAGTGTTGCATGCTGATCTCAAGCCCGAAAATATCTTAATTGATCCTTTTGGTTCACCTAAGATTCTCGACTTCAATCTAACTCAAAAAGTCAAACAACCCACACCCAACCAAAGCTCAGATGCTTCCATACTGACAGCCTACAGCAAGGCTTATGCCAGCCCAGAGCAGGTTGCAGGTCACTTCCTAACTCAACAAAGTGATATTTACTCACTGGGTAAAGTGCTAGCGCTGATTTTTGACTCTTCTTCAAACTTAGATATTAATCTAATTGTAGAAAAGGCGACAAACCACGAACCCTACCGTCGCTATGCCAGCGTAAGTGAATTGCGCCAAGACATAGTGCGTATCTTAGAATGTCGCCCCATTTCCTTGAGAGAGAAGCAACCACTCTATTCATTATCAAAGCTATTAAAGCGACGCCCAGTACAGAGTGCTCTAACAATTCTATTGCTACTGTCAGGCGCAACGTTTTCAACAGCTATATTCAATAAGAATTTACAACTACGCAAAGAAAAACTCGTCGCGGAAGAGATGATGTATGAAGTGACGAGCCTATTGTTTCATGCCAAAGGCAGTGATGCTGCAAAAATGTCAGTCGGCACGATGCTTGAGCTAACTAGACGACGGATCTTATCAAACCCTGATTTACCCAAAGACGTTAAACAAAAAATGCTATTGGCGATGCTGACACCATCACCTGAAAAATCTGTGACTAACAAAAACAAAGAAAAGTAATCCAACAATTAATTATGAAAAAAATACTACTCACACTGATAGCTCTCTGGTCAACAAGTCTTTACATCCATGCTAATGGCAGCGAAGTTCTTACTGGGTATTTTATTGATTCACCAGTATCAGGGCTTTATTACGAAACCAGCTCCAATCTTTCCGGCACCACTGATAAAGGGGCATTCCAATACAATTCAGGTGATATCGTCAGCTTTTTTATTGGCACTGATAATTCGGGTTACTTGCTGACAACGCTTTCTGGCCAGGAGGTAATAACACCAACCCTATCGTCAACTCGCCCAAGCCGCAGCATCAACATGACTCGTTTACTTCTATCGCTTGATGACACTCCAGAACACCGCGATGAAATCATCTTAGCGAGTAAAGTTTTATCTGACATAGAGTTTCAAAAGAAGCTCAAAAATCTCGACCTAAGCTATTTAGATGCTCAAGAATTAGGCATTGACCTTGTTTCAGTCAAAGAAGCTGCAAAGCACCTCAACCAGAGCCAAGAATACATCAAGGATAACTTTGCCTCAGAGGAAATCATTTTTTCTCCTAAAGACAAAGTGCTTCATAACATTATTATTGCCAAGAAAGACTATGCAGGACGCGCGTGCTTTTACGACTTAGCTCACCACACTAATCCAAAATACAAAGGTCCGATTGGAGAGCTTAGTTACCAAATCACAGACACAGAACTCATTCAGTTCCCAGGAACAGGCGACTATTTTAACGGCTGCAACCTACGCCCTTACCAGACACCCCAGAAGATCATTCGCGAACCATTATCCAACAGCGATGGCTGGACAGGCTTTACCAGTTGTGCTCAAAAAGGCTGCACACGCCACGATTTGAGTGGATTCTCAATTGAAGACTACAACGATGAAGGGGACTGGAAGTACCGTACCGTTGCATTAGATTTTGATACAGAAACTGAGCTGTTGATGGAAAAAACCCAAGGTTTAGGACAGAAAGAGCACATCCGTCATTCAAACAAAGCTGAGATGATTTGGTTTACCTACACAAATGATCGCGGTAATCACATCCCTTATGAAGGTGTTTGGCAGCACACTCAATATCAACAAAACGGCATCATAAATGAGTGCCTACTCATCAAAGATAAACGCATTTTTCTTGGCCAAAGCGACACTGAGGCCTGCTCAACAAACCACCAACAATACACGCAAGACGTTACAGAAAAATTTGGCGATATGTGGTGGCTGACCAACCCAGAACCTACAACTTCTCTCGCCCAAATGAATGTCTCTGTCCGCTGGTATGACTCAGTACCACATCAGCATTTCACAGCATGGGAATACTTGCCTGCAGGTCAAAATTGGGATCAAGGCATACTCTACAGATTCAAACAAAAAATTTCACTAAACCCTGACAAATCCCATAATATCAGCACCCTATCCGTTTCCGAGTTTAGTAAAGTGAGGTCTAAAAGCTAATGGCAACTCCAGATATCACACAGATCATCCAGCAATGGCAATCCGGCGATAAAAGTGCCGAAGCCGATCTATATCAATTCGCGTACTTGCAGTTAAGACATATTGCTCAACAAGAACGCTCTCGCAGCGCTCAAAAATATGGTGCTGACAATCAAGTGCTGAGCGACAGTATGAACAGTACGACTGCTTTAATTCATGACGCTTACCTAAAGATCTCATCTTCCGACCTTCAATCGGTCGAAAATAAAAAAGACTTTTTTCTTATGGCTGCAAAAGTGATGCGCCAAATTTTAATCGATAATGCTCGCCACCTTCAGGCAAAAAAGCGCCAAAAGATGACTATGCTAAGCGACAGCAAAGACGATAAGTTCGAGCAATTAATGATCATGGATAAAGCCATAGACAACTTCAGTATCCACTACCCTCGCCAGTCTCAGGCACTCAAGCTTAAGTACTTAATGGGCATGCGTAATCGCGAGATCAGCGAGCTACTGAAATGCAGCTCGAGCTTGATCGAGAAGGATCTTAAATTCTCACGTTGTTGGCTACAAAGCAAACTGGTTTAATAATGAAAAAGCGATTCTGTTTACTGCTCATTTCCGGCTGTGGGGCTCTCATGTTCCTGCCTCCTTGGATAGCCTCAAAAGAAACTAACCTGTCGCACACCAGCAGTGGCATAAAACAGTTCTCTTCGAATAATAAACCTTCACCTCATAGCCCAGTAAACGGTGCTTCAATGCAGAGTTTGAATGAGGAAAATGAAAAAATTAAAAGTCATTCAACCTCAGAAAAAGCCGACGTTTCACTAATATCTAAGTCGGCTTCGAACACCTTCGAATCGGCGCAACTCGACGTGGTTACCTTTAAGGAAAAAACTCAAACGATAGTCGTCGAAGAAGAGCGAGATAGAGCTGACAGTAATAAAAAGCCACATGTGAATCTTACAGTGCAGCAAAGTATTCGGCATGAAATCAACCAGTGGTCATTCACCGAAAATTCCCCGATCAACTACTCAATTGATATTACAGGGCTGTTTGAGGACCCAGATGATGACCTACTGACAACACAGCTTGCTGTTGATCATCCTAAGTTTTCCGTATCTCATTTAGGTGGGACATCGAGCCTACAAGGCACACCAAAAATCGGCAATGCACCAACTCAGCTTATTGCGCGAGCCAAAGATGATTATCACGGTTCGGAAAAGGGTGCTTGGGTAACTGCCACCTTTCCACTGCCTTCGCTCTCATCAGGACTAGAAGGTGAGGGATTACACCCTTTGATTGGTCAAACTTGGTACCGCCTTGAGACAAACCACCAGTTTGCAGGTAAGACTTACAACTATGAAAAGGTGTACTGCGAAGCATTTAAGTTCATCAATGACGAAGTGTTCTTTGCCTCATCCAACACTCTAACCACCTGCCCTAGCGAACATCAACTACGTAAAGTGGGGAGTTATCATGTTGATGGTGATGATCTTATTGTCTCTAGCACTCAGTCAATATTTGACCATGATATGCGTTGGAAAATCTTGGAAACCTATCCAAGTCACCCGACGTTCACCACCGCTCATGTGACACAAGTAAAAATGGGCAATGAATATGAAACTTATACGGTTGCCTCTAAAACTCAAATAGAGCAACGCATAAACACTATTACAGGCTTAGAGGCGCTACAACTGACACCAGTCAACTATATGTACTTGGCTAACGACGGTCACTACTACTTAGGATGGTATGGCATGCATATTGGTAATTACCAATTAACGAACCCAGACTGGCCCGATGAGATGGATGGTGACTTAAATATACAGTCTTACAATACAACAGTTATTTGCGAAGATTTACTCGACAAATTTAATCACTACTCTGTTGGTGGGCAAGGCGTATATGGCGATATCATAGGTCAAACCATCGGCGAAAATTTCGAGCCTATCGAGTGTGAAGGACGACCACTGGGCCACCTTCAATATTCCTTCTTCGATGTCGACTTTTTAGAATTTGATGAGTTCAAGCATGGCGAAGTATTTAGCATCATACTTCGCCCTAAGCTCGAGTGGCGTCATAAGGTTGAAGAGATCAAACTCAATGTTCGATATCTAGACCCTAACGCCTAGAAGCTCCAAAGAGCCTGTAAGCCGGTACTGAATGTATAGGTGTCGGCTTCAGGTAAGGTCGCCTTTTTTTGTTCTGTTACGTAATCTATACACACTCCATCAACCATAGTTTTACAGTATGTGGTTGTCACTGTTTCTGTATCCGACTGAAACCGCTTCTCATAACCAAACATTGCATACCAACCTAAGTGCAAACCGGGTGTCACTTCATAGCTCACCGATCCTTCCACTGCTGCTCGATAACCGAAGTCGTAGAAGTCAATATTTTCAAATTGCGTATTCGAAGTCACACTCCAAACTGGCAAACCAAAGGTCGCCTTACCGCTGATGTGCCATTTATCACTAAGATACAAACTACCGTCATCGTAGGCTAAACCAACATCCATAAAGATATCCGTCGACGTTTCCTCCCACGTACCGTAGAAATATTTGTTTCCCGCATCCGTATGATTTTTCACACCATAACGAGTAAAGGTTTGATATGTCAGTGACGGACCACCAATCACACGCCAGTTATCTTGCAACTTGTAATGCAACTGAATGTTGGTTGCCGTCTTCAGGTACTCCATCTGGTTCTTTTGAATAGATGCGCCATTATTAGCCCACTCTTCTTTCGAGCTTTGTGGAGAGAAAGAGGCCAGTGCATCGATAGAAAAATCGAAGTCATCATTCACGTAATACAGACCGCCAGTATTCAGTATCGGATTGGTCACTGTCACATCCGACCTTAACCCACCAAAGTGCTCTTGATACGTCACATTTTCCAAGCCAACCGTGAAATACGAGTAGCCATATTTATCACTATTATGTGCTTGTTGAGCCACTACCGAAAACGGCAATAGACTCAAACCGATCCATTTTTTCATTTTTATATCTATCAAACTAATTCGGGGCAGCATGCTATTGAAATTGGAAATCAATTAGAAGAGTGATCGTACAAATAAAAATCAAATAAATTTTACGGTTTTTTTATACCTTTACGTGTGTTGAAAAAACAATCAGCAACAAGTAAAACATTCACCAAGCAAATAAAGGCATCATAAAATGAAACAAATAGAGCTTAGCTAGAGCTCATTACAAAGGATATGACATGAAAAAAGTTAGTTTACTAGCAGCGTCAGTGGCTTTCGCCTTAACAGGCTGTGGTGGTTCAGACGGTGATAGCGCTGGTGCAGCGCCAGGTGGTGCGGTGATTACCGCTATTGATGGTTACTTACAACATGCTGAAGTATGGGTTGATCAAAATGGAGACTTCGAATTAGATAGCTCTGATACCAAGCTCGCTATCGAAACAGATGAGAATGGTCAATTCACTCTACCAGACGAACACAAGGGCAGCGTTGTATTTATTAAAGCAATCAAAGATAAGACAATCGATAAAACACGCGGCCTAGTTACAAAAGACTTCGAACTCGCTGCAACAGTAGGTTCAACCATCATCAACCCAATGACAAACATGGTTGTTGAGCAACTAGCTAGTGATGACACTCTAACTCAAGAAGAAGCCGAAGCAGCAGTTGTTGCATCGGTAACAGGTTCTGGTTTAACTGTCTCTGAAGATCTTATTTTTGGTGACTACATTACTGATAGTACTGAAGAAGCAAAAGCTTTGAATGCTATTGGTGAAACACTTGTCGATCACTCTGATTTGCCTGTAGAAAAGCAGCTCGAATTAACCAACGCTGTTGCAGGTGAAGCTCAAACAATTATTGAAGACTCTCCACAAGAGATTGATGACTTCTCTCCAATCGTTGATATTCCTACTGATGGTAATCCAATCACGGTAGCTCCTAACTCTCGTCCAGTTGACACTGAAAATGGTGTTTTAGAGAACATCACTCTTGAGCCTTCAGATGTATGGGTAGAACTGGATGCTTCTACTTACTTCCAAGATGCAGAAGCCGATGCATTAACGTTCGAGCTTAAAGAGCTAGCAAACGACCTCAACGGACTAACAATTAGTAGTACTGATGGCACTATGACAGGTGACCTTACTACAGCAGGCACTTTTAATTACCAGATCTTCGCAAAAGATGAGCATGGCGCACTGTCATACCCGCTGAATCTTAAAGTCATTAAATTAGCTGAGAACCTAGCCCCAGAAGTCGTCGAAGAAGAACAAACAAGGCTACAAAGTATAATTAATGGCTGGCAGCTTCAAGAAGGTGAAATCTTTAACCAAACTATCGATTTATCAGGCTTATTTAACGATACCGATGGTGACATCGTTAAATATCGTTCTGGAGCTCTAACTGTTGATGGGTTAACTATTACCCCAACGGAAGACACAAGTTCAATCGTTACCATTTCGGGAACACCGAGTAAATCTTACTCAGCAGGACAAACCTTCAATGTCGGTGGTGTTGATAACGATGGCGCACCAACTTATGTGACATTTACTTTACCTGAAATATTAGAAGGTGCTCCTGTAGAACCACCACAACCAGAATTAGGCTTCACTCAAGCACACTTCGATAAAGGTGGCGTATGGCAAATGGGTAGCTTTGACTATGGTGATGCAGAGGTAGCATTTGCATCTCTACGTGTTAACAATGTCCAGAATGAGCTATGTTTTGCAACAGATGACTCAAGTGACTTCTCAACACTTAGTCGTCAAGACTGGTTAAGCACACTAGACAACATGCAGCATAACTACTGGGATCTTGGTCGTGATAATCTACTCAGAGATGACGACTGTTTCGCAGTCACATTAAACAACAATGGCACAATCGATTTGCCTAGTGATGCAGGTACAGATACGGCAACAATGCTCTACCAAAATATCACGAAAGATGGTGATTATCAGATTGTAATGCTAATTGAAGAGTCTACTGGTCATAAAGAGCTGTTTTGGATGGACTCAACAGAAGTAGAAGATGGTGTTAACTACAACTCGTTCTCTTACCCAAGCCAAAACAACATGACAGTGGGAGCAACTCTTGATGAGTACCTACTTGTTGATGATGACGGTGGATATAACGGCCTTTACCCTTTACTTGATAAGTTTACTTACTCAATGACAGGTAAGAATGCTGAAGACCTTATAGAAGGCACGTACACTGCAACATCAATCACCGAACCAGGTGAAAGCTGGTCAGATAATTGGCTTGTTGGTGAGAATGTTGATGATTACGATAAAACGTTGATCAATCCATACCTAGGTCTAGTTGAAGACAACGACGACTGTAACTGTGTTGTAACTCGTCGCTACTTTACTTACCGCGACTTTGGTGAACTAACTATCGGTGTTGGTGACCATAACAAAGATGCACAGTATAGTTACGGCCATGATGACAACGGCTTTTTCTTTATCACATCAAATCAAGAGGAAGCGATCAAACGCATCCACGACGCTTGGAACAAATAAAGAACTGACGCTTAAAATAAAAATCCCGCTTTTGCGGGGTTTTTATTTTCCAGAAAAATAAAACAACCACTATAAATAAGCCCCAACAATACTTCATTCCACAAAATATTTTTTATGAAAATATGTACGGATTTTCCATTCATTCCCGTATCTTGCACCCCATTCATACAAGCTGTAAAAACTAGCCAGTTTTATATCACCTCAAAAAATAATAGATTTCACTCGGTAAGGATGAAAAGAATGAAGAAGGTTAGTTTACTAGCAGCGTCAGTGGCTATTGCGTTATCAGGTTGTGGCGGTTCAGACGGTGGCTCGTCAGATGGTGCAACTCCAGGCGGTATTGTGATTACTGGCTTCGATGGCTACTTTAAAAATGCAGTTGTATTTGACGATATCGGTCAATCTGGCGTTTTAGAGGTTGGCACAGATACTATCTTTGGCTTAACAGACCAAGATGGCAAAATCACACTTCCAGTAGATACTGAAATTGATGGAAAACTAGCCATAAAAACACTTCGTCCAGGCGATATGACTAAAGCGCTTGCTGAAGAGCTTTCGGCGTTGAGCTCTAAAGCGGATAGCTATTCTGATTTTATGGATGTTTACACCACAGACATGGACCATGAAGGCCAACCAATGGCTAACAGCGTTGTATTCCGCACGCCTGAAGGTACCGATAAAACTGCATTAGTTATCTCTCCAATTACCGACCTTGTTGCTATTGAAATGCAGAAAAACGATAGCTCATTCGAAGATGCTACGACATCTGTAAACGAAAATTTAGGCGGAACGATTGAAGAACCTATCGATCTATTTTCAGACTTTGTAGCAACTTCAAAAGATGATCTTGAAAGCGCACAGTTGCACAAAACTGCACAAATTCTTACTGAATCCAAAGCACAAGATCCTGCAGCCTACGAAAATAATGTAAATAGCATTACCGAGACCGCAGCAGAAAAGTCTAAAGAGATCGTAACAGAAGAGAACATGGGTTCTGAGGAACTTGTTAACGAGAAGCCTGTTATCGATCCAAGCCAACCAGAAACCGCTGTGACTAACTACAAGTTACTGGTAGACCCTACTGCGCAAGCTGATCTCGAATCAGAATTTGCAAAGCTAGAGGTAGTTGAAGGTCAAGGGTTTACACAGACGATCACTGTTCCTGAAAACTTATTCCAAGATAAGTACAGTTCTGAAGATAAATATCAAAACATCGCTATCGCTCGTGCTGAAGTGAATGGTAAGCAAGAAATTACGGTAACGCTAGAAGGCGAGACATTAACTATCTCAGCAAAAGATAGCTTTGTTCCTACATTAAGCAGCTACATTGTTACTCTGACAGCAGTTGATCGTGCCACTGCTGACTCAAAAGTACTGAGTGAGTTAAGTACTACATTCTCATTCGATGTTTCATTGGTAAATACTGCGCCAAAACTAGAGCCCGAAGCACAATCAGAAATACAGCGCGAGATTACTGACAACTGGACAATGAAGCAGGGTGAAGCTTTCTCAGCAGAGCTATCTGTTACCGGCCTATTTACAGACCGTGAGGGCGATGCTCTAACTTATGACTCCAACATTAGCTCTGTGGTAAAAGGACTAACATCAAAGTACGACGCCAAATCAGGCAAACTAATTATCTCAGGCCACCCGGAAACGCCAATAGAAGATATCAAGCAGTTCAACATCACAGCCGATGACGGACACGCTGCGACATTTATGGTTTCAGAGCCAGCAGTTTTTGATTTACCAATCATTGAGGTCGGCGATATCGCTGTCGACGAGGCTGTTGAAGCCGAACTTCAAAAGACGATCTCTAACAACTGGTCGCTTAAAGCTGGTGAAGCATTCTCTGAGCAACTCGATATTAGCGAGTTATTTACCTCAAATGTTTCTGGTGACGTTGAATATTACGCAAACTATGCGTCTCACGACAATGAACCAGCACGTAACCCAATTCCTGGTGTTTCTATCAAGATTGACGCGAGTGGTTTGGTAACACTGGAAGGTACACCTACAGCGGAAACCAACGGTGTCATGCTTTACGTCGCTAAAGGTATAAACTTCTCTGGTGGTGACGAGAATGATATTGAATCTGAAATGGTTACCTTTGCATTACCAAATGTACAACCAACTGATGAAGTTGATCCACCAGCACCAGAGCTGGGATTTACGAAAGCACACTTCAATAACCAAGAGTGGAAGATGGGTAGCTTTGCTCCAAATGACGGTGAAATAGCTTACGCTAGTTTGATGAAGAACGACTCAACTGGTGGTTTGAAATTCTGCTGGGGCGCAACGAATGGTGACAATTCGCCTTATGAAGCTAACATAGGCTATAGCTTCAGAAATAGTGGATTAGGTCTTAACGACGGTAGTGAAATCATAGAGATGCTGTCCGAACTTGATGATGCAACTGGATACTTAGATTCTCAAGAGAAAGATTGCTGGCCTGTAAGTCTGAGCGATGGAAAGCTAGATGACGGCGAAAGTCGCTACGAAATGCTTTACCAAAAGAAAACGGAAGTAAATGGCGAAACCCAATATCAAATTCTTGTAAAGATCGGTACTGATGAACTGTTCTGGTTAGACTCAACAAACATGCCATTCGCTCATATTCAGCCTGTTGAGAATAAAGTAAACGAAGGTATCGTTGAATTTGATTTGATGGTAGAAAGCGAAGGTGAAGATGATAGCACGCAGCTAACATACAGTTTTGGCCAGTACAGCTATGACCAAACAACTTATGACTATGACTCTGTTATGCCAGAAGGTTTCCATACTCCTGGAGAGTGGACTCTAGTGGCAGATGATTTAAACAACCCACTACTACAAGCACAAGAAACGGGTGAAATGTCGGATTACAAAACTCGCTTCCGTTATATCGGTCGTGATTTTGGAGAATTTTACATCGGTATGAAATGGAGCCGTGAACCAGGTCAAGTACCAGGCCAAGTCTACCAATCAGCGCCTGAATACGGTCTGTTCTCTATTGATAAAGACAAAATGTTCAGCATTGTAAATAGCCTACCAATGATGTCAGTTGACTAAATCGAGTAGGAGG
>NZ_JBFRLK010000021.1:0-67230 GCF_041469805.1 Vibrio sp. 10N.286.48.C11
AGTTCGGAGTTGAATTCGGGAAGCACTCATCTAATGATAGGTGCTTTTCTCATTATAGTTACAAATTATTAAGTGTTATTTTTCTAACTGTTTAAAGTATGCATCATATGAAATAGGATCTAGGTTTTCTTTAGATCTAACCAATGTCACACTTGTCGCTTTTTCAACATTGTAAATAATAATTTCATCTTTAGAAACGACATCCATTGCCATTAACTTTGAATTAGTGCCTAAAAAGAAAAAATCAACACCTGCTTTTATATCAAATCCATACTGACTTTGAATTTTTGCAATTGAGTTATCCCAACGAGATTTATAGTTGCTAGGTAATACCTCATAATTACGATAAAGAAATAGAGCCATAGCATCAGTGCCATAAATAAGACCTTTCTTATTATAGAAACTAAGCATTAGAGCATTTTCTTCATTATCTTCTACATAATTATTAAATAATTTGAAAGAATCACGGTCTATCTTATTTTTATCTGCGCTAGCATACGTATCTACACTATAATTTTTGTTTATGTAATCAATATCATTGGCTGTCGCCATAATGCTTTTCACATATGATTTGGTTTTATTGGTGTGTAGACGCTCAGTTCTAAGTCCTTGTTTTTTAAATTTATCCATCGTAGCATCAAGAACCCCATTGGATGCCTGAGACATGATAATAAACTTAGGTTTTTTTCTGAAATTTTTAAAGACCTGTCCTTGTTCCTTAACAAGCCATTCACCCGCAATCAAGCTGGAGTTGTATTCTGGTTTGTCACCTTGGTTTTTAATCCAAGGTTCACTTGCAAAAGCGGTTGAGGTGGCTACTAAGGTTGCAGCGATTGTTAAGTATTTTATTTTTTTTAGCATATCAAAACTCCATTTATTAAATTGCTAGTTATAATTTAGTTTGGGCGATACACATCTTTTTGTATTTATTACCCTGACGTTCAATTTTTGAAATAATTTTGCTATCAGACATGGACTGAAATTCATCAGTGCCAGCACTAGCAACCAATTCATCAACTTTTCTAATCGCTTTATTTATTTGGTCATAAAAGTAGTATTCTGGGGTTCGAAATTTAACTTCTGAAGCTGTCTTTGTGTGAGTTGATGAAAAAGCTGTTTTGATTTCTTCGGCTGTTGCACCATTAGCCGCCATTTCCATGATTTTCATATCGTATTGACTGCCAAATTCACACTGTTCATCTTTTGAAGCATCTAAAGGGTATGTATCAGTCAATTCAACATTACTAACGCTCAATGCTCCGCCACTAAACATAGCACCAAGTAGCAGTATCACGGCTAAACCACCTCCACCCAACATTGCTTTTTTCTTATTATCTAAGCCTTTGAGGTTTTCAGCAGTCACATTCCCTTTAGTTTCTTCTGCAATCTTTTCTGCCTTTCCTTTTATTTTTTTAAAGTCCATCTGATATACCTATATATAAATGTCAACACATAATATATAAACAAGCCTGATCAATGAATGCAAAATCAACACTCCGACTTATGCATGCAGATATTTGTGATATATGTCACCAAATGTATATCAACAGGTTTATATGCATAAAAAATAAGTGATTTTTTTCTTACCTATATGCTGATAGATCATTCGTTATTATTCCTGTTTTTCTTTCATAGCATAGTATTCAATCTTACACCGGCGTTGACCAACACGCAGGCTTTCTTAAGAAGGCGAAGCAAAACTACACAGAAGATCGTTGTCAGTTTTTGGCGGGTGATATGAGCAAAATGAACCTTGAGGCGCACGACATTGTCATCGCTAGTGGTTCACTGAACTACATCTCTCGTGATTCTGATTATCTGACAAACATGATTACTCGCATGTATGAACTGGCGAATCAGACGGTGATTTTTAATCTTCTCAACTCAAGCCAGTATCCTTCGCGTAATACCTTGATGAGTTATCACCCTCAAGGTGTCTATCGTTTCTGTAAAACGCTCTGCGATGATGTCTCTTTAACGGAGGGCTACGCAGAAGGGGATTTTACGATAGTGATGAACAAAGCCGTGTCAGGAGCTTGATGTCGTCTTTGTTTTTATCTTTACGCAGGTTTTGATATTAACAACTTTTGATACGAGTACTGACGTAGTAAACAGCAAAAAGCCGCAGCCTTGAAAGGTATGAGGCTTTTTGGGTTCTATGATGAACCTAGGCTAGGTATGTTGCTAGTTCTTCGGTGGTTGGTTTTTAATGAGTCCGTAAGGGATGTTAGTAAACACCTTAGGGTTGCCTTCATAAGTCGGCGCTTCATTCACTTGCTGCCAATCGAGTAGCATGATTGCTAATACGTTGCGGTGTTCACCGTACTCAAGGTCAAAATCGCCAGTAATTGAAGGGATCATGCCTTGTTTCTCATCGATTGAAGCTTGAATCGCGAGTCGAGTTTTCTCTAGAACTGGGTCATCTTCTAAACCTGCCAATAAGAAGGTTAATCCAACCTCAGCAATCACATCTTCTTTCGCACGCAGCAGAATCGTATCGATGTTTTCTCTAAAGTAATCGTAGATCCATTGATGGTCTTGTTCGCTTACTTGATGTTGGTAATATTCTGAGTCGCCGAAGATGACGTGTGTCATACCATAGATCTTATTGCCGAATTGCTGGCTTGAGAGTTTTTTGTCTTTATCGTCTGGATACGCTTTTTTGAAGGTATCGACAAACTCATCAACGACATCCTGCTCACCCAGTTGGCGCAACCAGTAAACCTGATTCGCTAATTGAGCGGCCCACGCTTTCACCATGTCTTCATTGGTCACGTATCGTGAGAAGTCATAGCGACGAATGATTTCGCGTAGCTTGGCATCGTTCTTGTGTTCTAAACCGTATTCGTTAGCACGAGCCATAGAGCCTAGAAGGTCAACACCAAGGTAAAGGTATTCAGGCATGTGCTTGGTGATGTTGTAGCGTCGAATACTGCGCTCATCGTTATCACCAATATAAGATGCAACTCGCTTCTCTGAGTAGAGTACGATTTGTTCCATGGTTTGAACGTCATTCGACAGGGTGCTGAGCTTGCTTGCCACTCGAGCCATGTCGCTCCACACCGCCGCTGAATACTTATCGTCTAATGTTTGACGATACATGCGCAGCTCGTAGTGACCTTCTTTGAATGCAGGCAGGGTGTAAAGCTGGCTTTCGTAGGTGGTGCGAATTAGGTCTGCAGATTGCTTGAAAGATTGTTCTTGAGAATTGAGCGAATCTGCTTGGGATTGAACGTTCACTGCGGTTGGCGCTTGAACGTTTTCTTGTGCGTGAACGGCAACCGAGGCTGATAGCAATGTACACAGTGTGATAGTTTTTAACTTCATGTCGTGAGGTACCAAGCTGATTATTAGTCTATGTAAAATAACATTGATGAATCCTTCAATGTAAGCGTTGAGTCAATACAATGTAAGCTTTATAAGGTTCACTAACCCTTTTTGATTAAACCATTCGTTTAGTAAAGAAGTTTGAAGTGATGGATCACCCAATATTTGATAGATAGTCGACGTTAGTATGGATTTTTAATGACTTAGCGGCATACTGGAGCAATAAGCCAGAAATGAGCCGTTATAAGGCAGTATATAGAACAATAGTGTTAGAGGTTCGTAAATGCCAAGTGGTTCTAGCAAGCAGTGGTCTGCCAGAGTAGTAGCTTTTCTTTTTTTTCTTGCGATAGTAAGCGCAATTGAGTTCTTTCATGCCAAGCAATTAACTTTTCTTAAAAACGAATCGTATTCAGAGGCAAAAAAGCAACTATCCATTATTCGTTCTCGGATTGAAGCCGCGATCGTGTCAGATATGTATATCCTCAATAATTTCTCGACCTTAGTGACTATCAACCCCGATGGTGAGGTGAAAAATTGGGATAAGATTGCTGAGAATATCATTCAAGATGGCTTCCATATTCGACTTATCGGACTCGCCAAAGACGACATTCTAAACTTTGTTTACCCGATGGAAGGTAATGAGCAGATTCTCGGTATTAATTATCGTGATCACCCAAATCAATGGGAGTCTGTTGAGATAGCCCGTAATCTTGGCAACACCTTTATTGCCGGTCCTTTTGAGCTGTTTCAAGGTGGACAAGCCCTCATTGCACGCACTCCGATCTTCCGAGACCCGCCTTTCAATCAAGATTACTGGGGTGTCTCCAGTGCTGTTATCGGTTTAGATGAGCTGTTTGAAGATGTTGGAATCGGCAAGATAGAGAACAAGTATGAATTAGCAATTCGTGGTGCAAACAGTTCAGGGAAAGATGGCGCTGTCTTTTATGGCACTCAGGATGTGTTCGATAATGCGTTCGCCACTGAACAGGTGAGTTTCCCATACGGGGGTTGGTACCTTGCTCTCTCCGGTAACGAACATGTATTGATGGATGAGCCTTGGTATCGAATCCAAGCGGTAAGGCTGGTAGGCTACTCCATTATATTAGTGTTGGCGTTTGCCTTCTTTACTATTTATCGTCTGTACCGGATTGCAGATAGCCGCTCTATGCATGATGAGCTAACGATGTTACCGAATCGTCGATACTTCATGTATAGCCTCAAACAGGCCTTCAAAACCACTCAAAAACAGAGAGCGAGAACCTTTGCCGTTGTAAATATCGACCTCGATGGGTTTAAAGCAATCAACGACACTTATGGTCACGCGGCAGGCGATCAGGTATTGATTGAGTGTGCTAACCGCATCAGAAGTGAGCTGCGTGTTTCAGATATCGTTGCAAGGATAGGCGGTGATGAGTTCTTGGTCTTGTTGCCACGCATCATCGATGATCAACACGTATCTTCAATCGTGACTAAACTACGAAAGGCGATATGCTCGGCGCCAGTTGTGTACGAAGCGCACTCTATTTATCTCAGAATCAGTGTGGGTTGGGTTATTCACAATAGTAACTACAATGATGTCGATGCGCTCTTGAAAGCCGCTGATGAAAAAATGTACGAACAGAAGCGACAAGTTATCTAGGTTGAATTTTAGCTGCGATTAGAATTTAGTTGCTGAATGGGGGGAAAAGCCTCAGAATACCGCGCTTTGCTCCGTATCAATGTATTTGATGAGCAAAAGCTGAAGCAACGAACTTTTTAACGTGTTGCTCATACTAAATGTTATTCAACTGAGAAAATAATCTATGAGTTTTACCTCCCTTGGCCTTTCTGAACCGATCCTTAAAGCTATTGAAGCACAAGGTTACGATAAGCCATCACCAATACAAGAGAAAGCCGTGCCAGCTGTCCTAACGGGCAAAGATGTTATGGCCGCTGCTCAAACAGGTACAGGTAAAACTGCAGGCTTCACGCTACCTATTCTTGAAATGTTATCGAAAGGTACTCGCGTACGTCAGAACCAAGTTCGTGCGCTCGTGCTAACGCCAACTCGTGAGCTTGCTGCGCAAGTGAATGGCAGCGTAGTGAAGTACGGTATTAACTTACCGCTGACTTCGACGGTAGTGTTTGGTGGTGTGAAGATTAACCCTCAGATGCAAAAACTGCGTAAAGGTAGTGACGTGTTGGTGGCAACACCTGGTCGTCTACTTGACCTATACAACCAAAATGCAGTGCGTTTTGACCAACTAGAAATCCTAGTGCTAGATGAAGCGGACCGCATGCTAGACATGGGTTTCATCCGCGATATTCGTAAGATCTTAGCTTTCTTGCCTAAGAAGCGTCAGAACCTACTGTTCTCAGCGACGTTCTCTGATGATATCCGCAGCTTAGCGAAAGGCTTGGTGAACAATCCTGTTGAGATTTCAGTAAGCCCTGCAAACTCAACGGCAAAAACGGTTGAGCAAAGCATCTACCCAGTAGACAAAAAGAAAAAGAGCGCAATGCTAGCGAAGCTAATCAAAGATAACGATTGGCAACAAGTGTTGGTGTTCAGCAAGACGAAACACGGTGCGAACAAGCTTGCTCGCTTCCTTGAAGAGCAAGACATCACTGCTGCACCTATCCATGGTAACAAGAGCCAAGGTGCACGTACTAAAGCCTTAGAGAACTTCAAAACAGGTAAGGTACGAGTACTTGTTGCAACTGATATCGCCGCTCGTGGTATCGATATCCCGCAACTGCCTCAAGTAGTTAACTTCGATCTTCCTCATGTATCAGAAGACTATGTACACCGTATCGGTCGTACTGGCCGTGCAGGTGAAGTAGGTAAAGCGATTTCATTGGTTTGTGCTGATGAAGTGGGTGAGCTGTTCGGTATTGAACGCCTGATTCAACAAGTGCTAGAGCGTCGTGAACTGGAAGGTTTCTCTCCAGTAAATAAGTTACCTGAGTCTCGCTTGGATTCACGTCCAATCAAGCCTAAGAAACCGAAGAAAGCAAAACAGCCACGTGAACATGCTGATGGTCAACGCTCTGGTGATAACGCTCGCGGGCACAAGCCAGCAGGTAAGAACAAGCGTCATGTAGCTGGTAATGGTTCGGCTCCAAAGCGTAAGCCGACATCTGGTAAGAAACCTGCTGAAAACAACTCAGCTGCGACAACTGAAGATAAATCAGTAAGAAACAACGGCAGCAACTTTAAACGCGGTAGTGCGGGCAATAAACCTGCTGCAAATAACGCAGGTGCTCAGAACACTCTGAGCAAACCAAGCGGTGCGGGTAAATCTAACGGTACTGGTAAGCCAAACAACGCGGGTAAACCTGCAGGCAAACCTAAGAAGTCTGGTTACGGCGGCAGCTACGGCCCAAGCAAGTCGTCAAATAAGCCGACAAGCAACAAACCTTCGACAAACAAACCGTCTCGAAGCCGTTCTAAGCCAGCTCCTCAGAAGTAATCTTTTCTGAGATATTGAAAGAGCAACGAACATGAGTCGCTTTATAAAAAGGCGTCTCGTGGGTTAAGTTCTTTCTGTCATAGAAATCGAATAAGCGCGAATATTGAATCTCAATGTTCGCGTTTTTTTATGGGCGTTGTTTAGGGTGTTGTTTATGTTGAGTAACCGTATAGCTTGAGTAAGCTAGGGGAGGTTTATTGCTGTTTAAAGTGATTGAATCTAAGGGAAATATGACATTTTTGGGAAGGGTAATGAATCTTTAATTATTCATTAATAATAACATAATCACTAGCGTTTTTGTTGAATTTTGCAATTTGCAATTCCAGTTTGCAAAACAAACAAGGATATCCGGCCAATACGTGTCCAGATGCGTAGTAAATACGTGTTTTAAAAGTTGGCACGCATGCTGCATTAGTAATGGTGACCCTTCTTAAGCCGAGGGTCACCTAGCCAACTGACGTTGTTAGTGAACCTTTTTTGTTCACACAAAATATATGACCAATCACCCTTATTGTGATTGGTTTTTTTTGCCTGAAATTTAGGTTCTATTTTTTGTTATTACTTTTTTACTCACCACACTTAGAGTAACAGCTTGGTTGGCGTGGGCATTCTCCACCTCTGGAGCAGATAAGCCTCGCCTCTGTCTCAATCCCACGTTCAATCCAATTTATATTTAGAATCTTGGCTATTGTCGTGAGATCTTTTTTGATGTTACGCGGAATTGCCACAGAGCCACCATTGTTAACGCATGACGCTTTAAGCTGCTCTGCTATGTCTCTTGAATTACCGCCTTGAGCATCAATCGCAGGGTTGAGATCTATACCAGCACACAATACACGATTGTTACCCGCAGGATCCGTCATATTGATGGATTCACAGCAGTAGATTCTTGGCTCATCACCCACGTTCAAAATGGAGATTTGAGCCGAGCTTCCCGCTCGAGGTTCTGATAATCGACGGAACACAGCCCAATGTTGACATGGGTCAGCGACCGTTCTCATATTTCCCCAAGGTAGCGGAATCCCGTTCCCGCGATATACCGCCTTGAGTTTCCCCGGCCCATAAGCATCAAAGTAGTGCCAGTGAGGGTAGGGCGATACTACAGTCATTCGACGCATCGCAACAGAGGGGGAAACCCCTGCTCTTTTGTGAACGTCGATTTCGTAACCAGTGCGGTCAAGTAGCTGCCTAAACGGGACTTTCGGGCACAGAAGTGCGCCAGCAAAGAAGCTGGATTCAAAGTCTCGCCATGCTTGAAGAATATCTTGGGAGTTGAGCTGTGAAGAGCCTGATACCTGGTTGTCGTCCCACGTGTTGTTGTTACCGACCGACAACACACTCTTTAGGCCTTCTTTGCTGTGCAGAATGCAATGACCGATATAAACCGAAAGGTCGTATTTCAGACGAGTTGGATACTCTTTAAGAATCTCGTTTAAGAAGATAGTACCGGGAGGCTCAAAGAAGGAGGTCACTAACTGCTTAGCGTTAATTCCGAGCTCATCGACGACGTCTTGCGGCGTGCGCGTCACCCAGCGGATGTTGATTCCTAGGCTTCTAGCGATGTCTATCAGGTCTTCTACGCTGAGGTTAAGACGTTTTAAGCCTACTTCTTCCGCAGCACGCTCAAGGTCAGGGAAGTGGTTCTGGTTGCTCTCTTGGTGTGCTCGAATCAAGAGGTGCGCAAACTGGCGGCCTGAAATGCCCGTTTGTGACAGCATCTCAGGAATCGCAATTTGCAGGATGTCGTTTGAGAATAGGAAGCTCGGCTCGAGCGCCATGCCACTTATCCCACCACGATTCCCCTTATCAGGAGCAATGGCTTGTTGTTCAGATTCGTCGTCGAGGAACCACGTCGGATTCTTCTGAAAGACCTGTGCAATCACTTCCAGCATATCGATGCTCGGAACCCGCTTTCCACGTTCAATCATTGAAAGGTAAGAAACGGAAGGAGCACATTCTGGGTCGATTCTAATACAACGCGCAGACAGGTCTTCCATCGTTAAATGGTTACGTTTTCTTAGGTTACGTATTTTCGTACCTAGGAAATGTGACTGACGAACTAAACTTTTTGACAAGGCCATATTTGTAAAATTCACATTGTAAAATTTTTGTTGTGAAATTGTATGTAAAAAAGCGCTAATCTACAAACTAAGCAATTCACAAAATGACAAATAAATTAAACGTTAGTTTGGAATAATTGCTCTAGGACACATTTTTGCTGTAGAAATCGGTGGTTATCACCGGACTGGTCAAGAGGGAAAGACTATGAATATGCTTACATTCGATAAAACAGAAATCCAAAAACAATCAAAGCCATTTATCGCTGAAGCTGTCTTTGCCGTGGAGACAATCAATGCTAATCAGCAAACTGAAAAGCAAGTGAAAGCAAAGCAGCTGCTTGATCGACTATTCCCACTAGAGAATGGCTCACATCAAGACGTAACCAGCTACGTAGTCGATTACCGCCATATTATGGCTTACTTTAAAGACGGTCAGCACAGCGGTCTGAAGCACCCTAAGCAGTTTGTAGCGTACATGGGTGAGAAGAACGACCCAGACTCTATCTTGTTTCGAGATGGCAGTGGCAGCCACCTAGAGGTGATGTTTGGTTGCCACAAAGGGACAGGTTGTATTGAGCTAGTAGAAATTGATGATATTCAGTTGGAATCATGCACCACGTTTGGCCAATCACCAATGGAAGCAACAACCACAATGCGTGAAGAGACCATTGCAGCGATGCGCCACTGGATCAGTTTGATTCAAGGTGACGCAAAGGGTAAACCAAAGGCATGCAGTGAAGATAAAGAGTTCAGAGCAAAGAGTGGTGAAGACTACTGCTTGAATTATTGCTTCCAGATCTAACGGTGAATCCTAGTTAGCTAAAGTAATTTATACAACTAAAGAAAAAGCCCCGAAGATAATGTCTTTGGGGCTTTCTAGTCTCAATACGAGCCGACTAATATGTCGATAAGAGCATTGTTGGTGTGTTTTACAAAGGCATGACTCGGTTACGGCCAAGTGATTTCGCTTCATAAAGTAGCTTATCAGCACGTTCAATCAGCGATTGAGCTGATTCGCCGGGTTCAAGTTCAGCGACACCAAACGATGCAGTGATACTGCCGACTTGTTGACCACTGCGGCGATCTTTAATCGACAGCTTTTCTAGAGAGCGACGATTGGTATCAGCGAGTTGACGAGCAATACGCAAAGACTTGTTAGGCACAATCAGCGCGAACTCTTCACCACCAAATCGATAGGCAGAAATACCTTCACGGCAACTTAACTTCAGCTTGCGAGCGATCGCTTTAAGCACCATATCGCCAAACAAGTGGCCATAGGTGTCGTTGAAATTTTTAAAGTGGTCGATATCGAGAAGAATCAGACACAAAGATTGTTGTGCTTCACACAGGGTTTCTATGTCACGGTCGAAAGAGCGACGGTTATAGAGTGTGGTTGTACTATCGAAAAGCGCATCTTTCTGAACTTCTACTAACTGGGTTTTTAGCTTGGTGATCTCTGAGGTTGCAGAGTTTAGCTGAGAGTTTAAAAACTGAGTAGAGTGACGAATATGACGGGATTCAGACACCAGCTGTCGAACTAAGGACATGACTTCATCAATAGATAGGCTTTCATTATCAACACGAGCCAAGTCCTCGAAGCTTTTATCGATCATGTCAGAAAAAGCGGAGGTGTCGGTCAGGGTGTCATTCATTGAATTGGAAACTTCAGAAACTAACAGTTCCAAATTAGCGCGAAGGTCATTGATATTGGTTTCGGATTTGCTGGCAACATAATTGTTGTATAGCTGCTCACCAACGGCAGGAGGACAAATACCGTAGTGTTCTAAAACACCATCCATGTCTTGAGTCAGCTGGGGAATAGCGTTATCGACATAGGTGTACCAAAGTGCGTAATTTGCAGGTGTCGTTGACACCCTGTTCTTCATCATAAGAGGCACCGCTTTTTTTAGATTTGCGGTGGATTTCTGAAATTCGTCTTTGTTCATTATTTTTACTGCAGATACCAAAACAACTAAGCCACTTGCGAACAAGGTTAGCGGATTTCGAAGGTCTTTGCTTTAAAAATTATATGATTAGTGGATGAGGGTTGGATAAATAACTCATTTTTATTATGAATATCGATTGCGTATTCATAAGCGTAATCTAATGGATTGTTCTTTAACCATATTTGGGCTTATCAAACTTTCGGCGTAGCGTGAGTTAGTATCAAAAGATTGCTGAGAATTAAGTGTTGTCTAGGGAAGTGCATACAAAAAGTGACGTAAATTGATCGTTGAGCTTTAACTGAGAAAGTCTAGGTTGAGGACGCTTGGCTGGTGATTTGCATTTGTTCAGAGTTTACGGGGGAAAGCCTGTATCGAGAGGGGAAATGTTTATAAGCAGGCATAAAAAAGCGCCGATAAAAATCAGCGCTTTAAAATTCTTTTTAGCTATAAGAGCTAATTATTGAGCAACAACGTTTGCTGCTTGTAGGCCTTTTTGACCGTTTTCAACTTCGAAAGAAACCTTTTGGCCTTCTTTCAGAGTTTTGAAGCCTTCAGAAACGATTGCACGGAAGTGTACGAATACGTCAGCGCCGCCGTTGTCTTGAGAAATGAAACCGAAACCTTTCTCTTCGTTAAACCATTTTACAGTGCCAGTATTTGTGTTAGACATAATTTGTCCCTTATTCATAAATTTTCTAAGTTGTTGATTGCATTTAATGCAATGCGCTGATAATTGAATTATTTAATATTGCTAAGAAATAAGGAAAAACTACTTACAAAAACGGGTAACGATTTTACATGTCAATTTTTTACTATTCATCTAACTTAAATAACTCCGGCTAACAGAGCGAGAGCATGTTAACACAGTCTTTTGAGATGTACACGCATTGCTTAAGAAATTTGTGCTTTTTTTGTCATACCGTGCGAATGTACAAGATTTACACTGATTTAGTGATAGTTTTGTCGCTTCGTCCAACACAACAAAAGGAAGCATCTCAGCTTCCTTTTGATCATTAGTATAGACGATATTAACGCTTAAAGTTGATATCTTCAGTTTGATCTAAATTTATTTTTGTTTTCGCTGGTTGAGTCTCTGCAATCACCTTACCGTGGCGTATTGAGTACTGCACTGGTACTTGGCGGCGTACTGCATCAAAGCCATTGTCAGCAGGAAGAATCAGCAAGCTACCTGGCTTACCTTCTTCGATACCGAAGTTGTCTTGAATGTTCAATGTGCGAGCAGAGTTCTTGCTGATCAAATCAAGTGAGTTGTTGATTTGGTCGTAGCCCATAACCTGTGTTACATGCAGTCCCATGTGCAGAACTTGAAGCATGTTCGCTGTGCCCAGTGGGTACCATGGGTCAAACACATCATCGTGGCCAAAACAAACGTTGATGTCTGCTGCTAGCATCTCTTTAACGCGCGTTACACCGCGGCGTTTCGGGTAATCGTCGAAACGGCCCTGTAAGTGAATGTTCACTAGCGGGTTTGCCACGAAGTTGATACCTGACATCTTCAATAGACGGAACAGGCGAGATGTGTAAGCACTGTTGTACGAACCCATTGCAGTGGTGTGGCTAGCAGTTACTTTCTCGCCCATTTCAAACTTATGAGCAAGGGCTGCTAATGTTTCCACAAAGCGAGACTGTTCGTCGTCGATTTCATCACAGTGAACGTCGATCAGACAGTCGTACTTGCGTGCAAGCTCGAACACATAATGCAAAGATTCAACCCCGTATTCACGAGTGAATTCGAAGTGAGGGATAGCACCGATAACGTCAGCGCCGATCTTCACTGCTTCTTCAAGCAACTCTTTGCCGTTAGGGTATGAAAGAATACCTTCTTGAGGGAATGCAACGATCTGGATGTCGACCCACTCTTTCATCTCTTCACGAACTTCAACCATCGCTCTTAACGCAACGAGTGTTGGGTCAGACACATCAACGTGTGTACGAACGTGTTGAACACCGTTAGCTATCTGCCATTTTAGTGTTTGCTTGGCACGAGACTTTACGTCTTCGATTGATAGCAGTTCTTTGCGCTCAGCCCAACGCTCAATACCTTCAAACAAAGTGCCAGAGATGTTCCAGTTAGGCTCACCAGCAGTTTGAGTAGTATCTAGGTGGATGTGCGGTTCACAGAAAGGAGTAACTGCAATGCCACCTTCAGCATCAAGGATGTCGCCTTGATGATTGATTTGCGCGCCATTATCGAGAATGCGAGAAAATTGACCATTTTCAATCAGAATCTGTTTCAAGCCTTCTTGGTCTTGAAGTTTCGCGTTCTTGATTAATAAGGTTGTCATAGTGTGTCCTTAAGCGGCCTGAGATTTCAGAGCTTTTTTGTTCAATAGAGGATTAAGCACGAGGTAACTGATTGCACCACCTAACACTGCGTTCAAAGGAACAACGCCAGGTAGGAAGTGACCAGCGGCTACGCCTGTTGCTACCGCGATAATGCCAGCCCAGTTAACGGTTTGGAACTCTGCATTTGCAAAATCTTTGTAACGTTTACGGTTCGCGAAGAAGTCGGCGATGATTACGCCACCAATTGGTGGAATCGCCAGCGAAAGGAAGGTTAACCAACCAACGAAGTTGTTGTATAACCAAAGTGCGAAAATCGTACCGATAATGCCGTTAATGATTGACATTGTAGTACTTGAGCGACCAGTGATGTTAGATAAACCCAAACCGGATGCATAAAGTGCATTTTCATTGGTTGTCCAGATATTCAAGCCTAGCACGATGATGGCTGGAAGCAGCAGACCTTGCGCGATCATCACATCTGAAATATCAGCCTGACCGGTTGCTGCTGCTCCTGCTGCGCCGAAGATAAACATCAGCGAGTTACCGATGAAGAACGCAACCATAGTAATTAATACTGCGCTTGCTGGCTTTTTACCAAAGCGAACGAAATCGGCCGTTAACGTACCCGCACTTACGAACGAACCTACAACCATTGTAAGAGCCATTGAAAAGTCCATTGGCGTCTCTGGTTTAATAAGTTGCAATTGCTCTAGTCCACCAACACTGTCTACCGCAGTCAGTACTGAGTAACCACCCAGAATCGCAATCGCAGGCACTGCAATCGCTGAAAGCACCATTAGCGCTTTAATGCCGAAGTACACTGTACCCGTCATCAATAAGCCAGATACGATAATCAAGGTGTTGGTATCAATGCCCGTTGCTTTTTGTACTGGAATAGCAAACATCGCAACACCCACACCAAACCAACCGACTTGTGTACCACCAAGTAAAGCAGAAGGAAGCCATGAGCCTTTAGTACCGAAAGAGAAACGAGCAAGGAGGTGGGTAGAGAGGCCAGTAGATGAGCCGATGTAGCCAAGAAAAGAAGTGTAAATACCGAGGATTAGGTTACCGATGAGAACGGCGAGGAAGAAATCGTTGAATGAAAGACCTGTCCCGAGTGAAGCACCTGTCCACATACTTGCAGAGAAGAAAGTGAGTCCAAGCATTACCATGGTGAGTGAAGCGACTCCTTTCCTAGCCGATGTAGGAACCGGCCCTAGACTGTAGTTATTATCAGCAGCCATTTTTTACCTCCGCAAATGATCAAAATTAAAATTAACGGCCGCCGTATTGCAGGCAAACTTGCGCATTGTAGTGATATAAATCACATAGTCAATGCTAATTTTGTCAATAATTGCCCATAAAAACCAGTTATTGCAGTGATTATCTTGTAAAACATAGGGTTATTTTCTGTCTTTATTTAAAAAAACAAATAGAAAACGTTTTCTATAATGCGTTGGTTATCTGCTGTTCTTGGTTGGCTATGAATGCTTATTATTATACGTCTGAATGGGTGTCTGTATCGAAAAAGAGGGCGGTTGGCCAAACTGCAGGCAAAAAAATAGCCAATCGCAATAATCGCAATTGGCCTATATATTTTGTGAACAAGAATAGGTTCACTAACAACGTCAGTTGGCTAGGTGACCCTCGGCTTAAGAAGGGTCAATATATACATTGCAGTTAGTGTGCCAACTTTTAAAACCACGTAAAACGGCAGTTTTATAGCAATCTGGTGCGTATTTGAGCGTTTAATTTGCGTTTTTGAAATACCCAATTGCAAAATACAATTGCGATTTGCAACTTTAGAGTGTTTATTCGTTTTTCGGGTTTGTGTTCTTTCTGGCGACGAATGGTGAAATAAACAAAAAGCCCGTGCGATCTAAGAGCGCACGGGCTTGGGTATTGTTTCACCAATAGGAAGTATTAGATGGAGTAGAAGAAGTACAGTTGAGACTTCATTCTAATGATGATCCCGCGTATTACGTCTAGGAACGCCATAAAGCTGATAGGCTTCTCACCGCTTACCCACGCTAATCCGACAGAGCCAACAGGAATATCGTAACCCTCTGCCTCATCAATTTTTAAACGAACAAAGTGGTGCTTGTTCTGAAGGTTTTTGCCTGTGGTAACACGAACCTGCTCATCGATACCCAGCAAACTTGCTTGCGCTTCACCAGTGGCTTCTACAATGCCTTCTACGGTTGCAGAGAACACTTTTCCTGGGTATACCGCTGTCGCAAATTCCGCAGGTTGACCGACCTTAATATTACGAATCGCTTGGTGGTTAACTCGCATCAGCACGTACTTCTCTTCGGTATACATCTGGATACGAGGCATCATTGAAACACGCTGACCTTCACGAAGAATAAAGTTCGTTACAAAGCCGTCAGTCGGTGCCGTGACTTTGGTGCTGTTCAAGTCCCATTGTGCTTGTGCCAGTGTTGCCTTTGCTGAATCGACCTCAGTTTGCGTCTTGCTCACATTGGTTTCAGCTTTGTGGATGTTCAACTTCGCATTCTCGGCATCGACTTCTTTCTTGCTAAGCTGAGATTCCAATGTCGTAACGTTATACGTCGCTAAGTCTACCTTTGCTGTTTGTTGGTCGATGTCAGTTTCAGTGATCGTATGTTCTACCACTTTGTTTTGCTTCTGGTAACGATCAAGCGTCTTTGACTGCAGTACTAAGTCTGTTTTAGCCGAATCTATTTGTGCGACTGAAGCTTTGATGTCTTCAAGCGCCGATTGATAGCTGACTTTTGCAATGCTCACTTCTTGACGAGCTGTGTCTAAAGCGACCTCTGCAGACTCAAGTTGAACGCTGGCTTTGTCTCTTGCGATGACATATTTAGTGTCATCAATTTCGTAAATTAGCTGTCCTTCAGTCACATCCTGGTTTGGGTCGATGTGGACTTTGGAAGTTTTTCCCGACACATTAGTTGAATCGGGACGCAGCTGAATATGTGGAGACTGAACCACTGAGCCTCCCGATAGATCCATCGGAGTAAAATTGAGTAGGCCAACCCATACAAACAGCAACCAAGATGTACCCCCTAGGTACGCAAACGCCTTGGTGCCTTTGTTCCAAGGCATACCAACAAGTCTGAGTAAGTAAATGAACAGTGCCCAAATTGCCAAGCCTTCTAACATGTTTGGCTCTCCTCATCTTGCTTGTCGGAAGTTGTTTGCTCCTTGGTTGTGGTCGGTGACTTCCATGTGTCTCTTAGATTGATGATGGCTTTTTCCATATCAACGAAGGCCAAAATTACTGCTAGTACCCATACCCAGTGCCATACAAAACCAATCCATGTTAATGCGGTGATCAAACCGAGTTGTTGATGCTCTTTACTGTGAGCCTTGTTGATTGGTAATTCATGCACACGCCAGAAGCCGTAACATGCAGCAGCGATGGTTGCGACTAACACTACGCCTGCAACTACGTGTAGTGCGGTATCTGCGCCGGTTCCGACAAATGGGACACTAACTAAACTCATTGATATACCCTAGGTTAAATTGAGCACCGAGTGTTATTGATATCAGATTTAGAAGTTGATAATTTACCAATTACTTTAATAATGATGTCATTATGATTTGATCTGTAATAGTGACTTCTAAGTATGGTGGCTAATGAACAATTGTAACTTCTTAAGAGCATTGGGTATTTTGGGTATTTACCAATACGCAACGACTAATAAGGCTGTGAATACTGAGCAATTAGGTATTCCTAAATCGGTGTTTAATAACCCGATGAACCTTATCCCCGTAAGTGAAGTGGACAAATGGTATGGCTTACTTGAACAACAAACCGGTGATTCCGATATTATCTTGAAGCTGGCTGATAGAGTGGATATTGAAAGGCTAGGTCCTCTCTCTAACTGGTTTTTCTCGGGGCACGATCTGGCGTCGTCTATACGCCGAGTTAACATCGGGTTGCACTGTTTGCAGTCCGGGGCTTTTCTATATGGCGCTCAAGTCGGTAATTTCATCAAATGGTGCTACGACAATCCTGCTTATACTGAGGTGGGTAAAGTTCATGACTCAATTCGAGTTGCCATCTTTATGATGAAGATATTAAGGCGTTACTTGGGAGACGACTTTACTCCCGCAGCCGTCTCTATCGCAGGTTATCGCGAGAACACTCAACTCTATCAAGAGTATTTTGGGTGCAATATTCAGTGGGGCCAGCCACGAACTGAAATCTGGATACCAAGCCAGTCGAGGTTATCGAGCAATCAAGCCCCTTCTAGCGGCAAGATGAGCTTGGCAATGAACTTTCATGACTTAGATAATTACCTCAACATGCCTGATGCCGCGGATGAGCATAAGGTGACCTATGAGATGATCAATTACAGTCGCCATTTCGGCCTGCCAACACTGCATAAAGTGTCGAGTTTGCTTGGGTTATCTGAACAGCAATTTCAACGTCGATTGCATAACTTAGGCATCAACTTTTCTACCATTATGGGCTATGCGTTAAGTAATGTGGCGGTGGAGTTGTTGATGTATTCAGTGCCAATAGATAAAGTCGCGACGAGGCTCGGCTATACCAATGTCGCGAGCTTTAATCGGATGTTTAAGAAACATCGAGGTTTGACACCCAAGCAATATGTTGAGCGCCTAAAAACTGGCCTGTAACTATTCAGAGCTAACTTATGGTTCGTTTATGGATCAGGCTGGACAAGTAAACCATCCCCCAAGTACTCAAAATGAAAGGGGCGGTGAGTGGTAGTAGTGACAGTTCATGAAAACCAAGTGTGATGAGACAGCTTAACAGCATGCCTAATAGGATTAACGGCCAACGGATTCGCGGATAGGGCACAAGTGCTAAAGTGGCAAGAATGGCGTTGTACCCGTAAAGACCTTGGGCTACCAGTTCGTTAGAAGCGCCAATCAACCCGCTAAATACGGTGCTAATTATTACTGCGAGCATAACCTAAATGGCATGCTTGATATTGTTGAGTGCGATGGCGACTAAGATAACGAGCCCCGACAACGCATTTTCGATGAAGCTGACTTGGCTTATCCCTTTTAACAACGGGATCACCACTGTCGGCAGGTTGAACCACGAGTTAGCCTCAATACTGATGAGTGGCATCAGTGCGGAATCAGGTGCAGAAAACGCTGACAGCTCAAAGGTTGATTGGATAATATAAATCAGCCAAGTGGTGAGGATAAAGGCGCTAGTGTAACCGCGATATTTCTCAAAACTGAATACGATGTGGGCAATCGGCACCGTGAGTAATGCACCTAACGCAGTCACTAAAGCCAATAATGGTGTCACACCAAAAAAGTTACCGATAAATAAACCAATCAAAGCGCCATTTAGCGCGTACATTCCACTATCAATGTCGTCAACTGACTTGTTGGTGTTGGTGTTGGTGTACATATAGCCATAGAAAGCTAATGCATAGCTGCAACTGGCGCCAAGTAAGGTAAGAAAAGCCAGCGCCAGTGACTCAATAGAAATGGCAAGCAACAGCAAAGTCGACGTCATGATAGACGGTGTGAAATAGACTTGCCCAATGCCATTGAGCAAGCCTTGAAACGGCAGAATATCCTTGTTCGTTTTCATCGTCTGATTACATTATTGAGTCATGTTAAATTTTTGTAATTCAGATTGTATGCAATTTTATCAAGTTCACCATCTTCGAGTGTTAATTCTGATACCAGCGTTCACCATAAGCTTGTTGGTAATCTGGTGTTTCAATGATGCCTTCTTGTTCTGGAACGGTTTCTAACGGCCCAACAACAGTTCTATAGGGTAATACGCCAGCCCAAACTGGAATGTCCATATCGGCTTTATCATCATTCACTCCATGTTTACCAATCTTCACGGAAGCTTCTGTTAAAGGTATCGCCAACAACTCGGTCGCAGTGAGTTCTTTTTCATTACTGAGCCTCACTTCATCGGTTCTGCCCGGTGCGATTTGCTCAATAAAGATATTCAACAAGCGATCCTTTTCTTGATTGTCATCGATGACTGAAAATGACCCCAATACCACAGCAGAACGATAATGCGCACTATGATGAAATGCCGAACGAGCCAGCACCCAACCATCGAACAAGGTGAACGTTAAACAGGTTGGTTCTCCCTTTTTTAGTCCTTTTAGTAGGCGACTGTTTTTAGCTCCATGAATGTAGACTATATCACCCACTCGCCACGCGAGCATCGGGATGACCATTGGTCCTTGTTCGCCCTGCAATGCAATGTGTGCGATTAAGCTCTCATCAATAATTTGGTGCAGTTTCTCTTGTTCAAATACGGCTTTGTGAGCCCCTTTTTTAATCGTGGTTCTTTTCGTGTTAGATAACATAATCGCTCCTTAATCATTGCCTTTTGATTAATGTAGCGATTAACTGGTCTATTAAATAGAGCCACTTTTAAACACTATTTGGATCCAGTTATGCAGCCTATCGATGTCGGTGATCTACAGTTAGACGAACAACACGGCACGCGTCAAACCGCCTTGTTCCACGCGATAAGAGAGAAGATCGTTCAAGATTTATGGAGCAAGGGCAGTAAGTTACCTTCAACACGTAAGTTGGCTGTCGAGTTATCGGTGAGTCGAAATACGGTGATTTATGCGTACGAACAACTGGTTACTGAAGGCTATATCGAGAGTAAGCAAGGCTCAGGGTTTTATGTCTCGGTTGAACAACCAGAACACTTTCTAAGTTTGTCTAAGCCAAACAGTGTTCAGGATCCGAAGGTCAAACAAACAGTCAGTAAACCGAGTACAAACATAGCGACACCTAACGACATTAACCGCAGCTTTGCCCCAGGAGTTCCTGACTTAGATGCGTTCCCTTTTGCGAAATGGCAGAGGTTGCTGCAACGTCACTCTACACGTCAGAACATTGCGGGCAATCAAGAGGTTCAGGGAAGCTCAGCCTTGAGGGAAGCGTTGAGTGGGTATCTTGCAAGCAGTCGTTCCGTTCATTGTAATGCCGACAGAATCATCATCACCGCAGGTGCGCAGCAAGCCATCTCAATCGGATTAATGGCAACGTTAGCGATGGGCGACAAAATCCTCGTGGAGGAACCCGGTTATCGACAAGTACATAAAATTATCGATCTGTTGAGACTAGAGTTAGAAGGTGTAAGTGTGCGTGAAAAGGTGGGGTTGGATATTGAGAAAGTGTTGGCCAGTAATGCTAAGGCTCTGTATGTCACACCGAGTAACCAATACCCAATGGGCACGACTTTAAATACTGAGCAGCGCCTTAAACTAATCGATTGGGCCAATCAACATCAGTCATGGATCATTGAAGATGACTATGACAGTGAGTTCCAGTTTGCTCATCGCCCTTATACCTGCATGCAAGGGTTGGCGGGAAAGTTGGGGTTCGATGATCGCATCATCTATGTCGGCTCTCTGAGTAAGGTTATGTTCAATGGCCTTCGATTAGGGTACTTAGTGGTACCAGAAAGTCTGGTGGCGAAGTGTCTTGAGATCAAAGACGCGCTTACTGGAGACACGGCGTCCCACACACAGGAAGCTTTGGCGGATTTTGTTCGAGAAGGCGACTTGCTGCGTCATATTAGAAAGATGCGTCGGTCATACAAACTCAAGTATGAAGCCATGATAGAAGCGATTGAAAGCGAGTTTAACGGTGATCTTGAAGTGATCAGTCAGGCAGCAGGGCTACATGTGACCGTGAAGTGGTATCAAGGTATATCTGAGACTGAATGGAGTCATAGAGCTGAGATTGAAAATATCATCATTCGTCCGTTTGATTTTTATGAATATGGATCAAGTGATGCTCGTGATTGGAGTGGGGTGGTGTTGGGGTTTGGAAATATCCGATTGGCTGACATAAAGCCGAAGATCAAACAGATCGCTCGGCTTTTTTATCAGTAATATTGGTAGGGCTTGTTTACCATTTTCTGATTCATCACGAATCGAGTTACAACTTGTCGATAGAGACGGTGGGTTTACCTTTACCTAGCCACTTCCGCCAAGGGAGTGACAATGTCACAAAAACAGTCACAGCATAGAGCATCGACCAACTTAAACAGATAAACACCAAGGTACAGATGACCAATGAAAGCATGGCAGTGTATCTAGATGCGCCTGTTAGTAATCGGCAAGCGGCTAACATTGCGAGCAGATAAACCAGAACAAAAATACCGTTGGCGAGCTTGAGAAAGAACTCAAGGTCTAAATTAGACAGCTCACCAATCACACACGAAATAAGCACGACAAAGCCAATTGCTAACGTTGGGTAGAGCGGTACGCCGCGGCTGTTCAGTTGAGCCATTCGACTTGCAGGGCTGTGTTGGCGGGCCTGAGCCCAGATCATCCGAGACAGGCTTTGTGTGTAAAGGTTTAGGCTGGCAAAGCAAGCAAAGAACCCCAGCACGCTGATGACGGTTTTGAAGCCATTACCAAACAGTTGTTCTGTTACCCAAGGGATGGATGCGGCATCGAATTCAGATGAACCGAAAGCACCCAGCTTAAGAATCACTACTGAACAAGCCCAGTACACTAGCCCCGCAACAAAACAGCCTGCAATGATGGCGATTGGGAAGTCACGTTGTGGATTTTTGAATTCCTCTCCCATGTGAGCAAAAGCTTCTATTCCGACAAAGCACCAAAACATGACAGCTAAAGCAGCGCCGATAGACCACATTGAATTGGATGAGATGGCAGGAAGAGCAACATCGGTTGCCGTGATGTCGGCTTTCCAAACAAAAGCGCTGACTAAGGCAAAAATCGACAATGCGATCACGGTTTGCAGTCGGCCAGAAGATTTACTGCCCATCAAATTGACGGCAATAAGCAGGGCGACGGTAAAGGATTGAGCACCAAGTGGTGTATCGAGAGGTGCGGGTAACAATTGTTGAGCAAAACCACCAGCCAGTGCAATGGCCGCTGGAATACCGACAGGAATAACACTCACAAACAACCACGCCACGCTTGTTTCTAATCGCTCGCTAAACGCCTGGCGCACAAAATAGGCAGTACCACCTGCATTCGGGTAGCGTTTTCCTAATGATGCGAAGGTCAGTGCAATCGGGCAAATAGCGATAAACAGGATTAACCAAGCGAGAAGAGACAACTGTCCTGCAATGCCTGCTGCGATCGCAGGGATCATAAATAATCCAGTGCCTAGCAAGGTCGTCGAGAGTTGTCCGATTCCTGAAATAAGCGTGATTTCTTGTTTGAGTTGTGTCATTCGCTCTCCTAGCTATTTGATTCTGGTCACGGTCTTCCAGTAACTTTCTTCTGGTGTGTGAGAAGTTATGATTGAGAGCATACATTGTTGACATCAATAATACAGCTAGCGAAACGTCGTAAGACACCGTCATTTTAACGGTATTAATCCGATTCAGTGTGAAAGTGTCGGCTGTCAGAATGGCTGTTATAAGTAGGAAAGTTGTGTCAAATTAGGCGTTATAAATAGAACAATAAATGAAAAGAATCAGAAGCATGGATAAATTTGATCGCCAGATTTTGGATATTCTCAAAACCAATGCACGATGCTCAGTGAGCGATATCGCCCGAGATGTCAGCCTCTCGCGCTCAGCGGTGAACGCCAGAATCAAGAAACTGGAAAGCGACAAAGTGATTACGGGCTACTGCGCTCAAGTGGTAGAACCCAACCAAACGAAGAATGTGTGCGCTTATATCTTGTTGAAGTTCGACATGTCGAGTAGTGACCATAGTTGTGAGTCTTACGCGAAACAAATCCAGAGTATTGATGAGGTGCAATGGTGCCACTCTATTAGCGGTGAGACAGATATGATGTTGTACGTGGAAGTGGAAAGCATGGAGAGCTTGAACCGAGTTCGCGATCAGCTGCAAAGTTACCCGGATCTTCGCCACTTAATGACTCATACGGTTTTGACCGAGTTTTTCAACAAACAGAATGCGACGGTGCATTCATGTTAGGCAATATCAACTTAAACCTACTGCGTTCACTGCATGTACTTCTTGAAGAGTGTCATGTGAGCCGTGCCGCCCAACGTTTGCATATCACACAATCCGCGGTGAGCCGTCAGCTCAGCCAGTTACGTGATTTGTGTGGCGACCCTTTGCTGGTCCGTGACGGCAACAAACTGGTGCCGACCAACCGTGCATTGCTACTCAAAGGTAAACTCGACGACCTGCTTGGCGAGTTTGACCACCTGTTAGATGATAAACCCTTCGAGCCGCAAGACTGGCAGGGTGAATTGGTGTTGTCTTCGAGTGATTATGTCGCTCAGTATATTCTTCCTGTGATTGTGGCAGAGGTGTCTGCTGAAGCGCCGAACATTAATTTGGCTTATCGATTGTGGCAGCCAAACTACCTTGAAGCACTGAACGAGTCTGGGATTCATTTGGCTTCCAGTATGTTTCCCACAAAGCCAGAACATGTCTCAAGTATCAAACTTGGTGAAGATAAGTCGGTGTGTTTGATGCGAAAGTCGCACCCGCTGGCTCAACAAGCGGTTTTGAGTGCAGAAGATATTGTTCACTACTCTCACATCAAAGTGACGGGTGGTGGAGATAAAGACAGTTACGCGGACATAGCATTGAAGAAGCAAGGGCTGAAGCGAAGAGTGGCTTTACAGGTTCCGTTCTTTTCATCTGCTGGTACTGTGTTATTGCAAGACGACTATCTGATGATCGTGCCAGAACATATCGCCTATAACCTAGGTCGACACCTCGATACTACCTACTTTTCGTTGCCATTTGATACGGAAATGCATACCTATTGGTTAATGTGGCATCCTAAATATGACAACGACTCTGCCCACAAATGGGCGCGAGAAAAAGCATTCCAAGCCATGCAAAAGTCGAGTTACAATATCAGTATGACTTGAAATCATAGGTGTGATGATAATCTTTGATTTCAAATAATACCTCCTGCGAATTATGGTAAGTGCCAAGTATTGAGTATTAAGCGTAGAGCGTTCAGCTGGAACGCTTTATTTTATTAGGAATGGAATGATGACAGTAACAATTTGGTTTTCTTTATTAGCGATTTGCTTGTTGGGTGCAATGTCTCCGGGCCCAAGCTTGGCGATGATCGCTAAACACAGTTTGGCTGGTGGCCGTATGAACGGGCTTATCGCAGCTTGGTCACACGCTGCTGGTATCGGTATTTATGCGTTCGCAACCATTGTTGGTTTAGCCGTTGTGCTTGAGCAATCCCCAATGTTATTTAAAGGTATTAGCTTAGCGGGGGCTGCTTATCTGCTTTATCTTGGCGTTAATGCGTTACGTTCGAAAGGTGGTGTTGCCGCGAAATTAGAAGCGGGTGAAAAGATGAGTTACATGCAGTCTGCTCGTGAGGCTTTCTTGATCTCTATCTTGAGCCCAAAGATCGCATTGTTCTTCATCGCTCTGTTTAGCCAATTTGTAGCGCTAGGTAATGAACTGACCAATCAAGTGATTATTGTCTCAACGCCGCTGATTGTCGACGGCCTTTGGTACACCTTTATCACCTTGGTACTGTCTAGCCCGTTGATTGTTGAACGTATTCGCTCGAAAGCTCAGTTGATTGATCGACTATCTGGCGTGGTGCTGATCCTGCTTGCTGTTCGCGTGGTGTGGACGATATAGCAGTAAACGATAAGAATAAGTAACTAGGGTCTGTTAACTTTTAGTGGTTAAATTTTGTTCGAGATAGAATCGTTTTAGGCGCGGCAAGGAGTATGTAGCCTAGTCATTCTAAGTTAATACTTCTTAACAAAGCATAAAACGATTCTAGCCGAACCCTTCGGGCAGCCTTTGTGGTTCATTTCTACTGCGTTATCGGCTTCTCATGTAGGCTAGCTACACTTCAAAGCCTCTGCCTTGTAGAAATTTCCCACAAAGTGCTGCAAAAATCAGCTCTAAAGGTCAACAGACCCTAGACGTTCACCAGAAACGACACTCATTAAAAAAGGCTCACTAGACGTTATCTAGTGAGCCTTTTTGATTTCTCTGGATTAGCTTTTGGAAGACTTGAGCTTATTAGCCTTCAGAGTTCAGTACGGCATCTAGCTTCGCCATCGAGTCTGAGAAGTAGGGGTTGTAGGTCAAACGCGCATGGTTCTTCCCTTCTTCACGATAGCCCCAAGCTGAGTACCAAACCTCACTGGTTGCATTGCATTGTTCTTCAAACCCTTCTGCCTGACCATTGGAGCAAATCTTCTCGCTACCATTGATTCCGTAATAAGGGTTGTTTGGTGAGAACAGTAAGCCCATGTGAGAGCCGTTCGAGATGCGTTGCTCTGGGATCTTCATGCTGTACTGAACAGCGCGAGGATCCTCGAGAGTCGTCTCTCCTTGCCAAACCAACACATTGTTTGGATTCGGCATAGATTCAGTAAAGGCTTGCTGAACGTAGTTGGTGTCAATCACGCTGTCGCCTTCACTCATCATAATAAAAACTGGTTTATCGAAGTGTTTATCTTGTAAGTCACCACGTACGACTTCTGATGTCTCGTAGTAAACCGATGCACCATTCATTGGCAACGAGTTGTAACGCAACACATTGTCTTCAGGATCTTGATCCGCCCAAGTGACAAAGTAGCTTGCTAGTCCCGCGTATTGAACGGCAGACGAGCTCGGTTGAAACGCAGGTGAGAACAGCAGTAACCCAGAGATCTTTGGATCGTTCATCGCCTGTGAAGTCACGAGGTTCGCGCCGGTTGAATAGCCGCCTAGCCAAACAGAATCATACTCTTGCTCAAGTAACTTCGTATGATGAGCCACCACACCTTGCCAATCTTCTAGGCTCGGCTGCATTAAATCACCCACGCGACTGCCGTGACCCGGAAGTAATACGGTTCTCACTAAGTAACCTTGCTCTGCCAAATGGGTAGCGATGTCTTTAAATGAGTAAGGTGAGTCGCCTAATCCATGAACCAATAATACCGCCTTGCCGTTTGGCGAGGTTGGTTGATACTCGGTTGGTGAATTGAGTTGGATCTCGAGTTGCTTGTCTTCCGTCATGAACACGCGGTTTTTCAATAACCAATCTTGTGTGTCATTGACGTAGGCATCAAAGCTGTCTTGCTGATAGCTAGGCAAGTCTGGAGATGTTTCGTAAGCGGGTATCGGTGTCTCGTTGGAACAACCAACGAGACTTAAAGTCGTTAAGGCCAGCAGTGCTAGGAGGGGCTTTCTTTGCATTATGTAATCTTGTCTCTGTTGTGCTTTCACTATGTCTGAAACTAAAGTTTAGGTTACTTTTTGCTTGAAAGGTCTTCGTATTCACCTTCAATAACACCGGCATCATTGGTTGATGACTGACGAGTGTTCATATGAGCTGCGAAACCTTGTTTCTTCATTTGATTCTGAATGCGCTTGCCAGTAATTAAAGCTGCAATAGCTAAAGGAATAGCAAGGATCAAGCTTGTGAATAACGCCAAAAGGCCAGTAAACAATGCAACAATCGTAACTAATATATTTTTCATATTCATTCCTCTTTTTCTATGTTGTTACTTTATCGCTTCTATTCTGAACGAAACATGAACGCCGTTAATAAATCTCTGAGAGTCACTATGACACGGATGTGTGCTGTTAGGGAGTTTATATGTAGTCATAATCACGCACTAAAAACATGGAATAAAACTAAGTTTAATAAAATCAATATGTTAAAAGTTGGCACGCTTGATGCTCTATAGGGGTTGGAATAAGTCACTGTAAGCAAAGTACTTACAGTTAATAAAAATTACTGGAGCCCTTATATGTTCTGTATTCAATGTGAACAAACAATTCAAACCCCAACCGTAAAAGGCTGTTCTTTCGCACAAGGTATGTGTGGTAAAACTTCGGAAGTATCCGACCTTCAAGACGTGTTGGTGCATTCTCTTCAAGGTGTTTCTTTTTGGGCCAATTTGGGCCGTGCGTGTGATGTTATTGATACTGAAATCGACGAGTGGGCGCCAAAAGCGTTTTTCGCAACACTAACCAACGTTAACTTCGACCCTGCTCGTATCATCGAATTCGCACAACAGTCCCATGAATTCAAGCAGCGTTTAGAGCAACAGGTTCGCGCGGCAGCGACATTGATTGGTTTTGAGATCCCAGCGCTTTCTGCTGCTGCTCAATTCGACCTTCCAACGGACTCTTCAGAGCTATTGGCGCTTGCCCCTCAAGCGGCGGTAAACCGTGGTCACGACTCTCAACACGAAGATGTGATTGGTCTTCGCCTTCTTTGCCTATACGGTCTAAAAGGTGCAGCAGCTTACATGGAGCACGCACGTGTTCTTGGTCAAACTGATAATGCTATTTTCGCTGAATACCATGAAATCATGGCGTTCCTAGGTACAGATCCATCAGACCTAAAACAACTGTTAGATACGTCTATGCAGATCGGCTTAATGAACTACAAGGTCATGGAAATGTTGGATAAAGGCGAGACAGATACCTTCGGTCACCCTCAACCAACAACCGTGAATGTGAAGACGAAGCGAGGTCACTGTATCCTTGTTTCTGGTCACGACCTGCATGATCTAGAAAAGATCCTTCAACAAACGGAAGGCAAGGGCATTAACGTTTACACCAACGGTGAGATGCTACCTGCACACGGCTACCCTGAACTAAACAAGTACCCACACCTTGCGGGTAACTACGGCAGCGCTTGGCAGAACCAGCAAAAAGAATTTGCGAACTTCCCAGGTGCGATCGTAATGACATCTAACTGTCTGCTTAACCCAGATGTGGGCTCGTACGCTGACCGCCTATTTACGCGTAGCATCGTAGGCTGGCCGGGTGTTGCTCACCTTGAAGGTGACGATTTCAGTGCAGTGATCGATTGTGCTCTTGCGCAAGAAGGCTTTAAGCATGACGAGATCGAGCAAATGATCACTGTCGGTTTTGGTCGTAACGCCTTGATGGAAGCAGCGCCTGCGGTTGTTGAACAAGTGAAAGAAGGCAACATCAAACACTTCTTCCTAGTGGGTGGTTGTGACGGCGACAAATCTGAACGTAGCTACTACACAGATTTCACAGCTCAAGCGCCAGAAGATTCAGTAATCCTGACATTGGCATGTGGTAAATTCCGTTTCAACAAAAACCAATTCGGCGACATTAACGGTATTCCACGTCTGCTCGATGTTGGCCAATGTAACGATGCATACTCAGCGATTCAGCTTGCTCTTGCGCTGTCTCAAGAGTTTGATTGTGGCATCAACGAACTACCACTAACACTTGTTCTTTCTTGGTTCGAGCAAAAAGCGATCGTTATCCTGCTTACTCTGTTCGCACTGGGTGTGAAAGGTATCTACACAGGCCCAACAGCGCCTGCATTCCTAACTGAAAACCTACTAAAGATTATTCAAGACGAGTTCGATATGCGTTCTATCTCAACGCCAGAGCAAGATCTTAAAACAATCTTAGCGGCTTAATCTAAGCCCACTCCCAAGCCCCGTTGTTGCTGTTCTCTAGGGACGTGCAGCGGCGGGGCTTTTTAGATTTAATTCTTTAGTATCAGTGAGGTGTGTGAACTATGTATGCATGGTCGGATAGCGATTCAATCAATTTAGTGTGTTTAAAGAAATGGCACGAGACGCCAGATACGGTCAGCTTTGAGCTTGGCAGTATTCCACAAGATTTACATTTCAATTTTAAGCCCGGTCAGTTCATCACCTTGGGTTTAGATATGCCGACGAAAACGGATTACCGTGCTTATTCCGTGGCTTCTTGCCCCGAAGATAACCGCCTGAAGTTGACGGTCAAGCGTGTGGAAGGTGGCTTGGTTTCGAACTTTATTGTTGATGAGCTTGATGAAGGTGACGAGGTTTCTGTGTTGAAGCCGGCAGGCTCGTTTAACTGTATTGATTGCATGCCAACGGCAACAAAGAAAGTAACGCTAGTGAGTGCGGGCTGTGGCATTACACCCGTAATGGCGATGGTAAAATATTGGCTGTCTCAAGACAGTGACAGTGACATTGAGATTGATTTCGTCCACATGGCACGCAACAAGCTTGAGACTATCTACTTTCAAGAACTTCATCAGCTCGATGAATCACATGCGAATTTCAACTTAAAACTGCTGTTAAAAGACAACGAAGGAACAACCGCCCCTCAAGGTCGTTTAGATAAAAACTGGTTGGTGAAACTGAGCCCAGATATCTTAGATAGAACGGTTTACCTGTGTGGGCCTGTCGGCTTCATGCAAGATATTGAGAGTTATCTGAAAGAGCTTGAGTTCAACATGGATAACTTCTATCAAGAAAGCTTTACTCCTGCTACTCAGGATGCTCAATCAGAAGCGTCAAACGCCGAAATTGCTGACGATACGAATAGTGCTGTTAAGGTATTTGTGCCTGCGTTCGGCGCTGAAGTTGAAGCGGAAACTGGCACACCATTGGCGGATTCATTAGAAAAAGCAGGCGTTCCAATTATTATCGCTTGTCGTAGTGGGATTTGTGGTTCGTGTAAATGCAAAGTGACCAAAGGATCTGTGGAATCAAGCAGCCAAGAAACATTGACGCCAGAGCAGATTGAACAGGGCTACGTGCTTGCATGTTCAAGCTCGATTCAGTCAGATGTTGAGGTTGAGTTATAACAGACGTAAAGCTGTGCAAGAGTGATGAAGACAAGATCTTATTATAGCGATAAAAGTTAGGGCGCTAGATGTAAAAAGGCCACCTAGATCAGTTAGAGAGAGCAGATCTAAGTGGTAACCCTCTTGTTTATACGGGGGAGTAAAACAAAAGGGGTTGCGAAGTCCATACAGACTTCGCAGATATAGTTATTATGTTGTGGAGCTTGTTGCGATGGACGTATCTACAAGAGCGAAGTTAATTAAACTTCTGGGTATGTCTTGTAGCGCACACCCATCATTTGTTCCATACAGTGAACAACCTGACAGCTGTAGCCAAACTCGTTGTCGTACCAAATGTAAAGAACAGCACGGTTGTCTTGTGCGATAGTCGCAACACCGTCAACCACACCAGGGTGGCGAGAGCCAACCAAGTCCGTCGATACAATCTCAGTCGAGTCTGTGTAATCAATTTGTGCAGACAGAGAAGAAGACAGCGCCATTTCACGCAGGTACTCGTTCAATTCTTCTTTGTTTGTGCCTTTCTCAAGGTTTAGGTTTGCTACTGCCATTGAAACATTTGGCGTAGGTACGCGAATCGCATTACCTGTTAGCTTACCTTCCATTTCTGGCATCGCTTTTGATACCGCTTTAGCAGCACCAGTCGACGTCAGTACCATGTTCAATGATGCAGCACGACCACGACGATCGCCTGAGTGGAAGTTATCGATTAGGTTTTGGTCATTGGTAAATGAGTGAACCGTTTCAATGTGACCAGACAGTACGCCGAATTTGTCGTGAACCGCTTTCAATACTGGCGTGATTGCGTTTGTCGTACAGCTTGCAGCAGAGATGATAGTGTCTTCTGGTTGAATGACATTCTCGTTCACACCAAATACTACGTTCTTGATGTCGCCTTTGCCTGGCGCAGTCAGTAGTACTTTCTTCGCACCGTTACATGCAACGTGTTGGCTTAGGCCTTCAGCGTCACGCCATACGCCTGTGTTATCAACCACAAGTGCATTTTCAATACCGTAAGTCGTGTAATCCACTTCTTCTGGCTTGTTTGCGTAGATAACTTGAATGAAGTTGCCGTTTACGATGATTGCTTTACGTTCTTGGTCAACTACGATGCTGCCGTTGAACTGGCCGTGAACAGAGTCACGACGAAGTAGGCTAGCACGCTTTTCTAGGTCGCCGTCTTTGCCACCACGTACAACGATTGCACGTAAACGAAGTGGGTAACCTGGGCCACTTTTCTCGATCAATAGACGAGTTAGCAGTCGGCCAATACGACCAAAACCGTACAATACAACGTCACGAGGTTCTGTCATTGCATCGCCTTGAAGCGATTCTACAAGTGCAGTTTGTAGAAAATCATCCAATCCGTGAGTGTCTTCGCGATCTTGCCAGAATGCATGGGCAAGGCGACCAACATCAATACGACATGGAGACAAGTCCATAGAGAGAAGGTGTTGAATGATTGGTTGAGTCTGTTCTGCTGTAAGAGGAGAACCAGTGTAACGTTTTGCGATACGGTGAGCTTTGATGATGTCGATAGTTGTCGCGTTAACCAGGGTCTTACCGAAGAGGATAACTTCTACGCCTTTTTGACGGTATAACTGACCTAAAGTTGGAGCGATGGATTCTGCAATAGTTTGACTAGTTTGCCAGTCTAGGAGGTGCTTTTCGGGACTCATCTTTACTCGGGACCTTTCACGTTAAGTTTCTGCATTCATGGCGGTTGTAGGGAAGCCAATCAGCATAGGGGATTTGAGGCATCAGGCTGTGGTCTTTATTGCCACTTAAATGTGCTTGATATGCCTTGTGTGCAACTTGTAATTTTTATGTGGCAGGATTGTAAGGTACGACGGGTTATTCTGCTAGGAAAAATAAATGCAGACAAATTATCTGTAAGTTGGCTTTATATTAGCCATAAATCAAGTTTTCAGTGTCGATAAAGGCTATTGACTTTAACAATCTGTAGCACTTATTTTTCGCCAAAAAATACTCAAATCAAAATATTAGATGTAATAACAGTCATAGTGATCATTAAAGGTGCGATCGTTAGCTCAAGTTACACGTAAACAGTAAACGACAAATAAGGTGATTAATGCGCTTTCTTGTTCAACCTTTGAATACGCCGAATTCGAGTGCGAAAAGTGCATGACGCAAACGATTGGATCTCACAAATTTCACTTAACTTCGGTGTTTGTTGGTTTATAGAGTCATTACTCCCAACCTTGTGGAGCCGAGAAGCATGGCCGTTTGCTTATTATGGGAGTGATAATAACTGGATAAAGCTTGCTTCGTTAAATTTCACTTGTTCATACCTCGTTTGTATACAGCTCTCTCATCTATACTCCTCCTGTTTAAACATCTTGTGTTTAGATCTCGCGTGTTTAAAGCACAATTGTTCAAAGCATATTTGTTTTAAGTCTATCTGTTTAAGTAACAGCCCCCTTTAAAGCCTAAACATGGAGGTAAGTTGATCATAATTTACCGTTCTGGGCTCAGAGTATCGTTTGTTCATATCCAATTTGATCAATAAGTCCTGTTAATGTCCTATTCTTAACTTGGGCTAGGTAAAATTACTTTCGGGAAGGGAGTCGTTATAAAAATGATAAACATGTCAATTAGATGGCGTCTTATATTTCTTTCCACGGTTTCTGTATTCATCATGTTTGGTTTTACAGTCAATGAAGTGCTCAAGAACGATAAGAAGATGAATCACCTTGAAACAACTCGTATTAAGGTTGAAGCGCTTCAATCTTTTAATACCGTTTCAAGCGATGCTTATCGATGGTTGGTTCTGTCTAATGACTCTCCAGAGAAAGAGCTGCTGCTTTTAAAGCTGCAAGCTGATGTAGCTAGACTCGCTCAGTACGAGAAACAGCTTCGACAGTTCGACAGCAATTGGACTGTTGAACCACAGTTGGTTGAGCTTAAGAGTGTGTTAGCGAAACTCGCTCGCGTAACCTCCAGTATGAACAATGACGCATCACAAATTACGGACAACAACACGCAACTGACAGAGCATGCTTTCGACTTGCTAAAAGGCGTGTTAATGGAGCTATCTGAATATCGCATTAACATCGTGGACGAAAAGATCAGTCAAGCTGACGCGATGTTTATCAATCTTACTCACTACGTGTTCTGGACTCAGCGAGAAGCGTGGTTGAGCTACCGCTTGTATCGTTCTCCAGAGCTGATAGATCAATATTTATTGAGTTATGTTGGTGCTTCAGAAAGGCAGCAGCAGTTATTAGATACGTTTTTCCGTTCTGGAAGCCGTTCGCCTGAAATTAGAAAGCTATTAAGTACGTTTTCTAAAGATGAATTTCAAAACCGTTTTACAGCTCGAATCCTCAAAGGTGACTTCTCGTCGCCTGAAATATATGAACATGTGGAAGGTTTAGAACGAAAGAAGCTAGCGATTTCAAAGGCAGTGGGTGCTTACACGAAGCAATTACAGTTTGATCTGACCAAAAATATAGCGCTGCAAAAAAGGCAAACCTTGGTTATGACATTGCTTATTCTTGTCGTTTCAGGTGTGTTGTTGTGGCTAGGCGTAGCGACATCTCTTCGCTTAAATCGAAACCTATCTATTATTTTGAAAGGGGTGTCTGAATGCGCGGATAGCTACGGCAAGCCCAAGGTCATTCATATTCAAGGCAACGATGAACTTGCCGAGTTCACTGAAACTTTGAATCGAGTGATGGAGCGCAACTATCAACATAACAAAGAGTTAGTAGAAGCAAAAGAAGATGCAATTTCGGCTAACAAGGCCAAGAGCGCATTTTTAGCCAATATGTCCCATGAGATACGTACACCACTCAATGGGATTATTGGCATGGCTGAGATCTTATCTCAAAGCCAACTGAGCGCGAATCAACAAGAAGTGTTAGGAGACATCGAATCGTCTTCTCACTCATTACTGGTTCTGCTTAATGACATTCTTGACCTCTCCAAAATCGAGTCGGGCAACTTAATGCTATCGCCACACAATGCTGATCTGAGAGAGGCGGTTTACGACTCAGTAAGTGTGATTTTATCCAAAGCGATAAGTAAAGATATCGAACTCGACATCAATATCGATTCCCAAACCCCACCGCAGCTGTTTTTCGATGAGTACCGTGTAAGGCAGGTGCTGACCAATTTGCTGTCTAACGCCATCAAATTTACGTCAAAGGGCACGATTACGACGGACATTGCATACACACCTATGTCTTTGGGTAGAGGCAAGCTTGAATGCAGTGTGTCTGATACTGGAATTGGGATTGAGCCCGAGAAGTTAGAGTCCATATTTGAACCTTTCACTCAAGAAGATAGCAGCATTACCCGTCAATTTGGCGGTACGGGGTTAGGGCTTGCGATTTGTCGACAGCTTGTTGATTTGATGGGTGGTTACATTACCGCGCGTTCAGTGAAAGGAGAGGGCTCTACATTCACTTTTTGTTTGTATGTCGATGTTGTAGAAGCGCCTGTTCAAACTTTCGATAACCTGAGCCGAGCGACCATCATCTCGAACTCTTTCAATTACCTCGATCAGCTCGTTAAAGAGTGTGAGCGTTTGAATGTTCGAGCCAATGTGGTGTCATCCATTGCTGCCCTTAGTGAAAGTGTAAAAGAAAGTGACTTCATACTTTATTGTCATACCTTGCACCACTCTATGGAAAAAGATCTTGCGACGTTGAAGGTGATATATCCTCTTGCTCGCGTCATCGTTTGTCAGCATCACCTATTTAAAACCAACCTAATCAGAGAAACGGTCCACTCGACTCATACCTTGCCATTCTTGGGCCGACGTTTCTTAACCAGCTTACAATCTCTCGATGTGGGCGAAGAGCAAACGCCTCAAGTGGAAGCAAAAGATGAAGAAGTTCGCTCTCTGAATCGACGCATTTTGATCGTTGAAGACAATCTGATGAATCAAAAAATAGCGAGCTTCTTCCTTGAGCAGGCGGGTTATGAATATTTGATTGCCAGTAATGGCCAAGAAGCGGTGGATGTCATCACCCAGGGTGCTCAGTTTGATGCAGTCTTAATGGACTGCATGATGCCTGTTATGGATGGCATAACGGCGACTCGTGCGATACGTCAGTGGGAAGCCGATCAACAAGTCACACCATTACCCATCATAGCTTTAACCGCCAGTGTTCTAGAAGAAGACATCAAAGATTGTTTTGAAGCCGGTATGAACGCCTACTTACCTAAACCCTATAAATCTCACCAGCTGTACGATCTTTTCAGTAGCCTTGATATTGTCTAGGGCTCCCGTATCAAGGCTAGCGCGGCGCTACTTAACGAACTTCCAATCCAAGGTTGTATTGTGCAAGGCAACGACCGACATAGCTGATGTTCAGCAAGGCTGCGACTAAGATGGTGCTGATGTGGGCGACGATTTGAATTGGCAGTGAGAAGTGATCGGCCATTGGATAAGCGACAATAATACTGAGAAGCATAAGCAAGGTTGTGATAGCTAGACTGAAGTTTGAAACAGAAAGCAGAGTTTGAAAGCGTTGAGTCATCGTCTTCATATTGAATTCCTAATTGCTATTAATAATTATGATACTTGTTATTAATATCAATTAGCGTTCCATTTTTAATTTACATTTAAAATCATAATCTTATGTAATTTCGCTTGTTTTTAGAGTCTAAGTGACACGTGCGAATTGCAGGTCTTTATGACTTGATCGTGTTTCTTTACCATTGTCTAAACCCACAAGTATCGATGTGGAATCGAACACCTGAATATAAACCAAGCCCAACATTATTTTTTTGCCCGAATTCCGAATGAATATTTTTAAGTTTCACGTGTAGATCTTCGCGAGTAATGTCATTTGCAGGCACTAGGTCTAAGGCACAAAACTCTAAGTGCTTACTTCGCAGTGCACCACCAGCTTGTTGATTGTAGATATCGGTTCGCTCTCCAGATACTGGTATAACAACACCGATTTCAGGCTCAATATATTGTTGTATGTACTTCAGGGTATTGATCATGTTTGGCACATGTTTCTTATTTGGGAGGGTAAACAAGGTTGTATTACTCATTGCCCAATCCGTCCCTTGCAATAGAACGAGATGCAGAGGCATGCTCTGAGTAACGCCATTGTCCTTGAGTTGTTGTCCGATTGCTCTCACTTGGTCTTGAGCGTGATTGAGGAGCATCCAACCTCGAAATGCTGATCGGGTCGGAACCTTGTAGCCATGAACATCGACCACGAGATCGTCATAAGTGATTTCGGTTTCTTCGGTATAAAGTTTCTCAAATTTTTCAGGGTAAGGTTGTGTCGTTGATAACGCCAAGGTTATCAGAATACTTCCGTACATAAAGTCTCTCCATCGCTAGTGTACACTCGTTATTTAGTTTGATACTGCTGTTGAGTTTCATTCATTTTGCTTAGGTACGCTTAAGCCTAGACGGTTAGGTTTAGATGCTTAAGTATAGACGCTGGAGTTTAGGTAAAAAAAAACCCACTACTAAGAGTGGGTTACTAACATTGTTACAAGTAAATTAGCGAGGTTAGATTACTTCTTACCTTGGATTTGCTTGTCTTCTTCTGTCAGTTCACGAATGCGACGGCTGATGTCACGGCGAGCTTTAGAAATCTCAGCGCTCTTGATGATGTGGTCATCAACACGGTCTTCGTAGTCAGCTTTCATATTTTTGATAATGCCTAGGATCTCGTCGTGGGTCATCTCTGGCTTGATGTAATCAAGTAGGTTATCAAGAAGGTCGACACGCTTACGGTTGTCACGAACTTTCTTTTCGTTGTCTAAAAGTTCACGCTTAAGTTTGTTCTTACGTCGTGCTTGGTTAACAATTTCAAATACGCTGCTCATAGATTCCTTTTCCTATTCGTCAAATACGTTGTCTGCTTCTGATTAAAGCACATCAATTGATGATGTAACAGTCTTTAGATCAAAGCAAAAGTAAGGTTGTTTAATTATTCGTCACTCTCGCTGATGTGTGATTGTTTTTATCTTACCGTTCAAGTTAGTATCCCATGTAGATACTGCATTGATACGAAATGTGAAATGAATCAACAACAATTGGAAAACGAAGAATTGGACGACAATGTCACTGAATCTTCAGCAGAACAAAACAAGCTTCGTGATGCGTATGTACAAGAGCGTACTTATTTGGAAGTCGTGGAAATAGAGCTAAACCGTTCTAAGATCATAATGATTGATGAACAGGGCAGAAAGAAACGAGTACCAATTTTGTCTGAACACTAGTTACTGCATTGTTAGGTGTTGAGATGGAATTATCAAAATAATAAAAAGGAAAAACGATGAACACAGTACTTTCCCCAATTGAAGCGAGAATTATCGGTTGTTTGATCGAGAAAGAAGTCACTACTCCCGATCATTACCCACTGACACTGAACAGTTTAACCACGGCATGCAATCAAAAGAGTAACCGTGAACCTGTTCTCTCTCTTTCTGAGTCAGATGTTTTAGATGCAGTTGATGGTTTAATCGGACGTCGCATGGTGAGTGATGAGAGTAGCTTCAATAGCCGTGTTAATAAGTATCAGCATCGTTTCTGCAACACTGAGTTCGGCGATCTGCAATTTACAGAGCAAGAGCGTGCAATCATCTGCTGTATGTTACTGCGCGGTGCGCAAACACCCGGTGAACTTCGTACTCGAACGGGTCGCCTTGCAAACTTTAGTGATGTGAAAGAAGTAGAAGCAACATTAGACAAACTCGCTGCAAGAGAAGCAGGTGCCTTGGTTGTGAAGCTGCCACGCGAAGCGGGTAAACGTGAATCACGCTACCAGCATTTGTTGAACGGTGAAGTGGACGTTGAAGCGTTTGCGATGGCATCAGTAAGCGCGGCTGCCCCCTCTGCAACGAGTGAAAAGTTTGAAGAGCTTGAGTCTGAAGTTGCAAGCCTACGAGCAGAAGTGGCAGAGCTTAAGGCTCTGGTTGAATCACTGCTTTAAATGTCAGATGCTGATAAAAATGCGGATTGGGTCGTGTACTTGATCCGCAATCGTCACAATGCCCTTTATTGTGGCGTGACGAACAATCTAGAACGTCGATTTGAACAACATCAAACCGGTAAAGGCGCCAAAGCTTTAAAAGGTAAAGGCCCACTTAAGCTGGTTTGGAGCTTTGGTGTTGGCTCAAAAAGTGAGGCGTTGAAAACCGAATACGCGATCAAGCAGTTGCCCAAATCCCGCAAAGAAAAACTGGTATCACTCAAACTGATTATTGAGTGGCAAAAAGACAAAATTCAATATATCGAAGTCTCATAATTCATAGCTAAAATGTTTGTTATTGATTAAATCTTAATAGTGTAAGGAGCTATATCGGCTCTAGCTAAGCTTATGAATTTAAATGGTAATTACTCTTACCGTGAATGGGCTGAAATCATAATTTAACTCGTTGTTCTTAATCTCCATTCCAAATTAACATATTGCTCATTTAGAATGTCGTTCTAATTAGTGTTAGACGCTATCATTTATCATCGTTGTCCTACATAATATCCATTAGCCATACAAAGAGATGGTGTCATGCTAGGTTAAAAAATGAGCCAAAGTAGCTCATATAAAACGAGAAAAATATGAAACGTTTACTGATGTTGTTTGGACTTGCCGTATTTTCTGCGTCCGCTCTCTCCCATGGTACTCATGTCCTCAATGGGTACTGGGAATACCAAGGTTATCTTTCCAAGTTTCCAGAGCAAAAAGCACTGACCGATAAAATGGTCGAAGCTGTGCAAAATCACCCTGTGCCATTGAGACGAGCTCAGAATGAGCCTATTACGATCTCAGTGGTGTATCCGGGTCAACAGATCTCGGATTACTGGGTTCGTAATATTCAAGCTTTTGAGAAGCGTCTCGATAGGCTGAAGATCCGCTACCAAATAAATCAAGTATTTACCCGTATTAATGCCGATCTCGCGCAGCAGAGTATTTCGTTGCAAGAAGCGATTGAAAACAAGACGGATTATTTGATTTTCACGCTAGATACCACGCGCCACCGCAAGTTTATCGAGCACGTGTTGACCTCTACAGACACCAAACTGATTCTTCAAAATATCACGACGCCAGTGCGAGCTTGGGCAGATAGACAGCCATTTATGTATGTGGGTTTTGACCATGCGACAGGCAGCTTAAAACTGGCGGACTATTTTAAACAAGTAAGTCCGCCAGACAGTAAGTATTCTGTTTTGTATTACTCACAAGGCTATATCAGTGATGCGCGTGGAGATACTTTTATCCATGAAGTGAATACGGTTACCAACTTTACCCTTAAGTCTTCGTTTTACACAAAATCAAACAAAGACAGTGGCTACCAAGCGGCTAAAATCAGCATAGAGAACGATAAGGATCTAGACTTTATCTATGCATGTTCAACGGATGTCGCTCTCGGTGCAATGGAAGCGATTCGTGAATCGGGCCAAGACATCTTAGTGAATGGTTGGGGAGGCGGCTCTGCTGAACTTGAAGCCATTGCAAGGGGCGACCTAGATGTTACTGTCATGCGTATGAACGACGATACAGGCATTGCAATGGCAGAGGCGATCAAGTGGGATCTAGCCGGTTTGGAAGTGCCTACCGTTTACTCTGGTGAATTTGAAATTGTCACCAAGGAAGATTCCCCAGAACGTATTTCAGAACTTAAACAGCGAGCATTTAGGTACTCAGGTCACTAATGAAGAAAAGTTACGCCAGTACACCTAGAAACACTTTAGCTAGACTCATTACGCGTATCGTTATTTTGGTGATAGGCGTGATGGCACTTGGCGTGCTTATTCATAATTATGAAACCAGCAGTAATATCGTACAGCAAGAGACGAATCGAACGGTACAGCAAACCTCAAGCCTGATCCAAAACATGTTTGATTATCGTTTGTCGGTGCTGCAAATCCATCAAGACAGTAGCTCACACAGTGAAACTCTCAGAGAGTACTTTGATACGGGTAATGACGAGACTCTGAGCTACTTTTTCTTTGGTGTTGACCAACGTGAAGCGGATCATGCACCAGATTTACGCTTTGTCTCAACCCACGATGGTTTGGCTTGGGAAGACGGCAACAGTCAATTTTATGGTTTGGATGAGTCCAACTTAAAGCATATTTCTGATGAGGTTTCGTTCAGCAGTAATTGGCATTTTATTAAACTGAGGACAGATATAGGTAAGCGTCACTTGTTGGCTCGCCGTACCCCTATTGTTGATAACGCTACTGGGGAAGTCCTTGGTCAACTCTATATCGCCATTGTGCTTGACAACAACTTCTCTTTGGCTGAGTCAATCCAACAGGGCAGTAATAGCGAAAATATCGTGATTGAAGCGCACGGTACACCGGTGACATCGACATTCAGTGGTGATGAAAGCTACACCATTACTGACATCCTCAATTACCAAATGTACGAACAGTTGCCGCGTCATTTCGTTACCATCGCAACCATTAAGATTAATGCTGTTGAAACTCCTTTAATCATTCGAGCTGTTCAAAAAAATAATAATTTCATTGCGTTAGAAGAGAATTATCAGCGTGCGATCATCGTGGTGATTGTGGTGATTATATTGATGTCATTCTTTGCGCGAACTTGGATTCAAAGAAGGGTTGCCGCTGAGTTAGATAAGCTGATGGATTTCACTCGTTCAGCAAGTGATGGTGAAGAGTACAACAAGTTCGATGGTTCTAATATTTTCGAATTTCATCATATTGGTTGTACCCTTGAAGACACCTTTGAGCGCTTATCAGAACAGAATCAAAAGTTTCAAGACCTCTTTAACTTTGCTCATTCTCCTATCTTGGTTTGGTCTGATAAAGGTGACTTGATTCAGATGAACCCCGCGGCTCGTATGGCGCTATTTGACGCCGATGATAACTATGGCCCAATCGCTCAAGAATTTGAGCATCGTATGTTGCCTAACATTCAAATGGTGGTTCAAGGTTCTAAGCTAACGGGTATTAATGTCCCCATTGGTGAAAAGGTGTTTCGCTGGAATATGTCTGCTATTCGCGTAGAACACGGCATCACAGGTGTGGTAGTGCAAGGACAAGATATTACTAAGCTTATCGAGGCTGAACGACAAGCCGATCGAGCAAGAGAAGAAGCAGAGCACCTTGCCAATGTACGTGCAGACTTTTTAGCTAAGATGAGTCATGAAATTCGCACGCCACTTAATGGTATTCTCGGTGTGTCGCAGTTGTTGAAACGCTCTATGCACAGTGAAGACAACCGCGATCAGGTGGATGTACTGTGTAATAGTGCGGAACATTTACTAGCGGTACTTAACGATATCTTGGATTTTTCAAAGATTGAGCAAGGGCAGTTCAATATTCAAAAGAAAAATTTCCGCTTAGGGGAGTTAGTTAATACCTTAGAAAGTATCTATCGCCCGCTTTGCGAGGATAAATCGGTCGCGTTCACTATTGTGAACCACTTGGCTGATGATATTGAAATCAACACCGACCAAGTGCGGCTTAATCAGATCATGTTTAACCTCGTGAGTAACGCTCTTAAATTTACTCATCAAGGCGGTATTTCTGTTAGCTTTGAACTTGAAAGTATCTTTAACTCAGAGCACGCCAGTTTGATCGTTCGAGTGAAAGATACCGGTATTGGTATTGATGAAAGTAAGATTGATGCTGTGTTTGAACCGTTTGTTCAAGCAGAAGAGACTACGACACGTGAGTATGGTGGAACAGGGTTAGGCTTAACGATTGTAAAAAATTTGGTCGATATGTTGGATGGGGACATTCAAGTTCGCAGTGAGATAGATCAAGGCTCGGAGTTCATTATAGAAATCCCTGTGATCGTGCTCGCCAAACCGCTATTGGCTGAGGCTAAGCAACAAGCAGAAGTTGAACCGCAGGCATTGTTTAGTCGACCTTTGGATGTGTTGTTGGTGGAAGACAATCACACCAACGCGTTTATTGCGCAGACTTTTTGTAAAAAATATGGCATGGTCGTGACTTGGGCAAAAGATGGCTTAGAAGCAATAGAGATGGCTAAGATGATAAGTTATGACCTGATCTTGATGGATAACCAACTTCCTAATCTCGGTGGTGTTGAAACCACTCAGCAACTAAGAGATGAGATGGGTGTGTCAGCCCCAATTTATGCATGTACCGCAGATGCTCAAGAGTCAACAAGAGACAGTTTTATGGCCGCTGGGGCGAATTACGTCATCGTAAAACCGATAAAAGAAGAGTCGCTGCACCAAGCGTTTGTTCATTTCAAAAACTCACACTGGAATGATATCGAGCACTAGATTTAAGCTTAGTGCTCTTTTAGCGACTCAATTGAAGAAGCGTGAATACTTAGGTATCACTTAACAAACTCTGTTGAACCTGTGTTTATATCGAGCCAGCGACAAAGGCTTGTTCCAACAGCAGTGTTTTTAATTCATCACTCATATCTAGATGTTCAGGGAATTGGATACCTAACAGCCAGCCTTGTCTTTGCCTTTTCTTACTCACTACTTTATAGACCAGTTCATCATCTAAGTACTCATTCAAGTCGGAATTGACTTTTATCTTCCAACCCACATCGATATCTGACTGCTGCGTAAGATAGATACCACAGCCTGATGCTGAAAAATCAACCAGAGTGGCATCCAGTGACAAAGTATCAAACGTGACTTCACAGCTGAGTCGTACCTTATACCTTTCGTGTTCGCGAATAGGCTTGGTCGCAAAATTTGAGGGTGGACGAAGGAAGATAAGATGTGCTGGGGAAGTGATATGAGCCAATACATTGGTTTTGAACGCAACAATGTGCCCAAGTTCGGTGTCGGTAATCGCACGAACAATAATATCCACGTTTGTGAGCTTTCTTAGCGTCAGTGCTTCTGTCGCTTTCTGTGAAAGTTCAAGGATAAGATACTGCTCTTCTTTGTGTCCGATATAAAGTGTACTGATCTGGATTGAGTCGTCTGGGCCAAATTCCAATACACCTGCTGTTTTTGTACCAGGTTTAAGGTATCTAAACAGTTCTAAGTTTTTATCTTTATGCATATTCGTTACTGAACAATGTTAATCGTTTGATAAAATAATATAACGTCCTGATAAAACTATGTCATTAGTTTCATTGAAGTAATTAGCATTCTACAGCAAAAAAATGAATCGTTGTTCAAGGTAAACAACGGCTTACTCTTGCCTTAAAACAAGATACACTGCTGACAGATATATACGTAATGGAGAAGTAGTAAATGGAACTGGAAACCTTATTGAATACTCTGGCTGAAACCCCAGAAACCGTGCGATTTGAAGATACAATGCAAGTGATCGAAGCTCATTATGATTTTTCTGAGAGCGCATTTCGCAATGGTGAGGTCGTGAATGCAGCAGGGCAGAATAATGGTTCGTGTAAGATTTTTGCCTTTGGCTTAGAACAAGGGCTATCACCAGAGCAAACACTTGCTTGTTTTGGTCAATTTTACCGCAATGACGTGCTAGGTTTTCCTGAGAACACCGACCATCAAAATATTCGTAACTTCATGGTTCATGGCTGGAGCGGTATCCAGTTTTCTGAGCCTGCACTGATTGCAAAAGCGAAGTAGGCACTAACCGGGTAGCGATTAAGTCGAAACTTAACGCTGTATTTTAAAGCGAGAGTATAACCTCTCGCTTTTTTGTATAGGTTGAACCGGCTCGTAACTTGCTGGATAGGTTTCAAACTACTGAATAGGCAAAGCAGATAAGCATTTACGGCACATACAAACGCCAGCCTTTGGAATATTGTTTGTGTCTCGTTTTTCTAGATCAAAACACCAACACGTGTCTTTACCGGCGCTGATATCGCATTGAGCGGGTTCATTACATTGTGGACATTGGTGAGTTGAACTCGTGCCGCTAAGGTTATCCATGACTGACGTTCGTTCGTTTTCGGATAAGCCTTTCCAGCCTATGATCTCATCCATTGTGCGAAAGCAGCCACTACACATTCCGCCATTATTTTTACAAGCCGCTCGGCAAGGTGTTTTCATTTATCTAACCTGTGATTCATTTGGGCTGAAATGTAGCATATTTGTTTCGCTATTAAGAGTCAGAAAAATAAAAATGGCCAAGCGAAAGAAGTAAATGACCTCGCAATTTCAAGGCTATTCGTGTAGCATCTCGCCCCTTTTGTTGAGTGGGGGATATTATGTTTATTGGATTTGATTATGGAACAGCGAACTGTTCTGTCGCGGCGATGGTTAATGGAGAGCCAAGCCTGTTACCGCTAGAAGGTAACAACCACTATATTCCCTCAACCGTGTTTGCGCCTACTCGTGAGAGTGTTTCTGAACATCTATTTCGCCATTTAAACATCAAGCCGAGTGATGCGATCGGTGAGCAAGTACTACGACGTGCTATCGCGCTGAACAGAGAAGAGAGTATCGACTTAGTGCCAGAAGACATGGCATTTGGTCAGGCTGCGTTGGACTTATATTTAGAAGACCCTCGCGATGTTTATTATGTTAAGTCCCCTAAGTCTTTCCTTGGCGCGAGTGGGCTGCATGATGTGCAGGTGAGTTTTTTCGAAGATTTAGTGTGCGCCATGATGGCAAATATCAAGCATCAAGCCGAACTCACGACTCAAGAACAGATTAAGCAAGCGGTTATCGGTCGACCGATTAACTTCCACGGTCGAGGTGGTGAAGAGGCAAACAGACAAGCAGAAGACATCCTTACTCGCGCTGCTAAGCGTGCTGGCTTCCTTGATATCGCCTTTCAATTTGAGCCAGTAGCTGCAGGTCTTGATTACGAAAGCACCTTAACTGAAAACCAAACGGTATTGGTGGTCGATATTGGTGGTGGTACGACCGACTGTTCATTGTTAGAAATGGGTCCTAGTTGGTCTGGTCAAGCAGATCGCACTCAGAGCTTACTGGCACATAGCGGGCAAAGGGTAGGGGGTAATGACCTCGATATCTATCTAGCGTTCAAACAATTGATGTCACCTTTCGGTATGGGCAGTAAAGGTATTTCGGGTATCGATATGCCACTGACTCAATTTTGGAATCCAATTGCGATTAATAATGTTGAAGCTCAAAAGAATTTCTATTCAAGAGAAAACCTAGCAGCATTAAAATTACTTCGCAAAGAAGCGTCAGAGCCTCAAAAGCTAGAACGTTTGATGAAGGTTTATCACGACACCTTAGGTTACGGCATTGTGCGCAGAGCGGAAGAAGCCAAGATTGCGCTAGCAGAATCCTCTCATTATCGCGCGGCGATTAATGTAGCCTCTGAACTGGTCGAGGTAGATATCTCAGTCGAACAGATGGTTGAAGCGATTGAAACACCAAAGTCTAAGATGATTGAGTTGGTTAAAGAAGCGATTCAACAAGGCCAGAAAAAGCCAGACGTAATCTACATGACGGGAGGTTCAGCTCGTTCACCGATACTTCGTGAAGCCGTACAACAAGCTGTGCCGAACGTACCTATTGTGAGTGGCAATTACTTCGGTTCAGTAACTGCAGGTTTAGCTCGTTGGGCTGAGGTTTGTTTCAAATAAGAGTCCAATGATGAGTTATTAAGGGCAACCAGTCGCAGATTGGTTGCCCTTTTTTTGTTTTTTTTCTAATGAACTTTCTATTGAGCGATTTTTCCTAGCTCAAATTGGGATTTGTTTCACAAAGCTAAATATTTCAGTCGAGTTCTGAATGTTACAAAATGTTTCATAGGTAAAGGTGAGCCTCTCATGGTCTGATGAGTGAACTATGTGTTCGATTTTTAATGCTTTTTTGGTGATTATAAAAATCAAAAATAATCAAAGTATTTATCTCAAAGAATAAAAGGAAATCTCAGTGATTACTGTGTTATTCATTTGTTTTTACAAGGATTTTTGTTTTTTATAGTGCGATTTTTTTTATTTTATATATTTTCATGCAACTTTCTTGTCATTCATATATTACGGTTTGGTTACTTGTTAAATACAGGTAACAACTTCTCCGTAAGCTCGAGGTTGTTAGTGAATAACTCACCCAGTTACATAATGGATATGACAATGAATAAGAAACTTTTAGCGCTAGCAATTTCTGGTGCAGTATTTGGTACACAGGCAGTTGCAGTAGAACTTTACAACGAAGACGGCACAACATTCTCTGTTGGCGGCCACGTTTCAGTTGCAGTTGGTGACGTAAACAGTGATGACCGTCTTAGTGAAGATGATATCGGTGTAGAGACTGTATCTCCACGTATCAATTTCGGTGCAACTCATGAACTTGGTAACGGCTTCACTGCTGACGCTAAAGGTGAATGGGCGCTAAACATGCTTGACGGTGGTGATCAGTCATTCACAACTCGTCTTGGTTACGTTGGTCTTTCTCATGACGACTTCGGTCGTGCTGCTGTTGGTACTCAATGGGCACCTTACTACAGCGTTGCTGGCGTTGCTGATATGCCAATCGCTTTCGCAAACGACTTTATCTACGATGATCACGGTAACCTAGGTACTGGTCGTGGTGAAGAGATGGTGAGCTACGCTAACGCACTAGATTTCGGTAATGCCGGTACGCTAGGTCTTGGTGTTGCATGGCAAGGTCGCAAAGCTGATAAAGTTAAATACAGCGAGACTCTATCTCTAGATAACGAATACGGTAACCGTGCTCAGATTGCTCTGAACTACAACATCGCAGACTTCTCTGTGAACTACGCATACAACACTGGTGACGTAAACTTTGATGGTATCTCTGGTTCAAAAACTGCGGATTCTAACGTTGTAAGTGCAACTTACGGTTCATACGGTTCAGGTTTATACCTTGCTGGTGTTTACGCTATGAACAACTACATGAACAAGACTTCTGCTGGTCCTCTAGAAGAGACAACGGCGGTTGAACTACTTGCAGCTTACGCACTTTCAAATAGCCTTAACCTAAGCGTTAACTACGAAGCAGTAGAAGACGAGAAGCTAAACGATACTGTATTCAGCACAACTGCTTTACAAGCAGAGTACAACTTTACGTCTCAGTTCGTAGGTTTTGCTGGCTACCAGTTCGATCTACAAGGCTCTGGTACTTACAAAGCAAAATCTGACGACCAATGGCTACTTGGTGCTCGTTACTACCTATAAGTCGCAGACTTATTTAGCATAGTGTTTACTCCTTAAGTTTACCTTTTAGGATACTGTCCTAGACACCATGCTAAGCCCTCTCAAGCCTTTTGGTTTGAGAGGGCTTCTTTCGTTCTATACACACCTGTTTTAGTTTTTCCTTCATGCTCCCCAACTATTCATTTTGTCTACGAAGCTATGGCTCTTGTCATCAGTTCTTATATATCGCGATCTTCGGATAAAAGTATTTAAATCATTTAATTGAGCTAAAGATCAGAATTTAGATATTGGTAACCATCTTGTCGAAGACTCTCATTTTATGATGCGTTAAACTCTGCACTCCAAAAAATAGTTCAGGGATAAACTATGAGCAGTGTTGTCGATCAGGAACAGCTGATGAATTCGAAACGAACAGCAACTCCAACCAAGGTGCTGTGTGTTGGGCGTAACTATGTCGATCACATCGAAGAACTCAATAACGCAATTCCAGACTCTATGGTGGTTTTCAATAAACCGAGCACCAGTGTTACGTCATCTCTGTCTTCTTTTCATCAAGAAGCGCTGCACTACGAAGCAGAAATCTGTTTTATTGTTGAAAATAGCCAGTACTCCGCTGTGGGTTTAGGACTAGATCTCACCAAACGTGAGCTACAAGGTAGCTTAAAAGCGAAAGGCTTACCTTGGGAGCGCGCCAAAGCATTTGATGGTTCAGCCGTATTAAGTCGCTTTGTTCCAACTGATAACTTAGACCTCACGGACTTAAATCTAGAGCTGTTTATTAACTGTGTTCGTGTTCAGAAAGGACATGTTGAGCAGATGCTTTACTCCCCACAAACTATCCTAGAAGAGCTGTCTTCTTATACCACCTTGCTAGACGGTGATGTTGTGATGACGGGTACTCCAAAAGGTGTTGGTGCTGTACACAAAGGCGATATCTTCCTTGGTCGCCTAAAGTGTGGCGATACGACATTGATTGAGATCGAGTGGGTAGCGAGTTAATTAATACTCTATGTTTAGTTAATAAGTTGGTTTGAATGGTTTAAATTGGTTTTTAATTCGTACGATTTACCATCTTACAACTAATTGCATCTGGAGGGGTGTTGGTAATTGATATAAAATCTGCCTCCGTTTTTATCAATACTGAAACCCATGATCGACTTAGCCATTCTACCTGTTTACCTGACTGCCGTTGTCGCACTTCTCCTTTTGCCTGGCCCTGATATGTTACTCATCGCGAGCTCAAGTATGAGCTACGGCCGCAAGGTTGGTGTGTTCGCAAGTTTAGGTAACGCAACTTCTGGAATTATCCTGACAGTATTAGCAGCAATGGGTGTTTCAGCATTGATTGCGATGAGCCCAATAGCTCTAAATGCTCTTCACCTGTTAGGCGGTACCTACTTATTGAAAATGGGGTGGGATTGCCTTCGAACAGAACAGGGTGATGCGCCTGAGTTAAGCGATAACTTTGCAGCGAAAGCCTACTACCAACGAGCACTAATCAGCAACCTGCTTAATCCCAAAGCGCTGGTTTTCTTTGTGATGTTTTTGCCTCAGTTTGTATCGACGAACATTGAAGCGACTTCTGGTGAGCAGATGCTTGTTCTGGGTTTATTGTTGAATGTTCTCGGCTTAACGTTCAACTTTTTGCTGGTGGCTTTAGTGGGGACAATTGGTAAGTCTCTTGTAGAAAATGCTAAGTTTCGTACCTATCAACAGAAAGTAATGGGCGGAGTTTTCATCGTGTTAGCTATCTGGATGTTGTCTTCTTTCTTTACTGCTTAGGCGAATCAAATTAGACATCTTCTTACGGTTAGCCGTAGAGAAAAAAATGGACGCTTCGAGCGTCCATTTTTAGTTTTAACCGTTGCATCTGAACACGCTAAATCGCTATGAGTTCAATTCTTGTTGGTGTTGTTCAATCAGTTTATCCATGTATTGCTCACCGCGCAGACGAGTGTCTTCGTACGTTTCTGTCCCTTCGAACTTTGTCACTGTCTCATAATAGACTTTCACTTTTGGTTCAGTGCCTGAAGGTCTCACGATAATGCGTGAACCGTCTTCGAGGTGGTAGATGAGCACGTCACTCGCGGGTAAGTTAATGGCTTCAGTGTTGCCACCAATGACGAAGCGCAAAGAAGATTGAAGATCTTCAATTACAGAGATAGCGACACCGTTGATTGCTTTAGGCTGTGCTGATCTTAGCTTCGAACCAATCGATGGTGAATCTGGGTCTAGTGCGATACTTCTCTGTGCGTTGGTGTGAACGCCATGTTCAAATGAAATCTGAGCAAGGAGATCCCAAACGGTTCGGCCCTGAGATTTCAACTCTTCAACCAATTGAGCAAATACGACAATAGCTGATAGCCCATCTTTGTCTCTAACCTGAGTACCAATTGTGTAGCCTAGCGCTTCTTCATAGGCGAACAAGAACTCGTTCTGATCATCTTCTAACTGCATGCCAATATTTGCTAACCATTTGAAGCCAGTCAGCGTTTGGAAATAAGTCGCCCCGTGGGATTTAGCCACTTTTTCAAGTAGCGTTGATGAGACGATACTGTTACCAACTAGCTGGTTTTTGGTGTGAGGTTTTGAAAGCAAATAATGCGCGAACAACACACCCACTTGATCACCCGTCAGCATTTTGTAAGAGTCATCTTCAGTTCTGACCGCAACCGCAAAACGGTCTGCATCTGGGTCATTGGCACAAGCAATGTCGGCATCGACACTCTTCGCTAGGTTTATCACCAGATCCATCGCGCCTTTTTCTTCCGGATTCGGGAAGTTTACAGTCGGGAAGTGACCATCGGGTTCTCTCTGTTCGGCAACACTGAACACCTTATGAAAGCCAGAATCATGAAGAAGACCTTCTGCCATTTGAGCGCCCACACCATGCATCGCGGTGTAAGTAATGGTGGTGTTTGCCGATTCAATATCTTTACTCACGTATGGGCTCTGATTGATAGCAGCGCGATACGTTTGATAATAGCCTTCAGTTAACCAAACTAACTTACCTTGTGTTTCAGCATCGCTCAGGCTCATTAAAGGAATAGGTTTGGTTGATGCGATATCGATTTCAGATGCAATGCCAGCATCATGCGGTGGAATGATTTGAGCACCATTCTCCCAGTATACTTTGAAACCATTGTATTCTGGTGGGTTGTGGCTGGCAGTGACAACAACGGCTGCGGCTGCATTGAAATGCTCAATACCGAAAGCAACGATAGGGGTAGCGGCGACATTCGCAGTTAGGTAGACCTTAATGCCTAAAGCGGTGAGTACGGAAGCGGTATCAATAGCGAATTGCTTAGAATCTAAGCGGCCGTCATAACCAACCACAACGCCTCGAATCGTAGCATTGGCGACATGTTCGATTAAGTAGTGGCCGAGTCCGGTTGCCGTTTCCTGTATAACTAAACGGTTCATTCGATTTGGACCACATCCCACTTTTCCTCTAAGTCCCGCTGTTCCGAACTCTAATCGTTGAGTAAAGCGGTCTTCAAGTTCGTCATGCATTCCTTCATCGATGAGGTGTTGAAGCTCTTCACGAGTTCTTGGGTCTGGGTCTCTCGCTAACCAATTCATTGCATCTTGCATAATCACTAAACCTTTTAATGTCTGTATGACTTACTGTTGATTTAACTTAAGTGATATTGATTATCATTTCTATGAAAGCAATCGTAAAACTCGATATAAAATAAATTCCAACGTCAAGAGGGCATGTAGCTTAGTCACTTCAAATAATTGACTGTTTAGTAAGTAAACTTACCTTGAACTATTGGATATCACTAACTAGCCTTTTACATAAATATAACAAAATTTAACAAATACGCCGTTTTTGAATCTTTCATGGAAACCTCCAACGTTTCTGAGCCGTATTGGCTCATGGGGAGATATGAGGTTGATAGTGCCTTAAAGCTGTCTCCATGTGAGTTGTAGATTGAGATTCAGCCTTTTCATGTGTAGTCGGGATAACAATGAATGTTGTCCGGCTCGTAATGAAACATAGCTCGCAACGACATTTAGGTCGCAAGTATCCAATTAGGAAGGATAAGGAGAGATCTTTTGAAAAGATTACTGGTTAGGCTAGCGTGGCTTTTGAAGAGTTTTGTTGTGCTTTTAGTATCGCCTTTAGTGCACGCAAGCAGTGATTACAACATGACTCAAGGCGTCACTGAGATCAGTGGTAAGGTGTATGAACTTCATATGCTGATCTTCTACATCTGTTGTGCGATTGCCTTTGTTGTTTTTGGTGTGATGTTTTATTCGATTTTGAGGCACAGGAAATCGAAGGGCGCAGTTGCTGCCCATTTTCACGAAAGCACGAAAGTCGAAATTCTTTGGACCATCATCCCTATTATTATCCTCATCGCTATGGCGATACCCGCCACCAAAACCTTGATAGCGATGGAAGATACCTCCCAATCAGATCTGACCGTTAAAATCACTGGCTCACAATGGAAATGGCATTACAGCTATTTTGGTGAAAACGTCGAATTTTTCAGCCTTCTAGCGACCAGTGACAAAGAGATTGAAGGTCTCGAAGTGAAAGGCGCGCATTACCTGCTAGAAGTTGACAAGCCGCTTGTATTGCCTGTTGACCGTAAAGTCCGTTTCTTGATGACTTCCGACGATGTGATTCACTCATGGTGGGTGCCAGCATTCGCCGTTAAGAAAGATACCATTCCGGGTTTTATTAACGAGGCTTGGACAAAGATAGATGAGCCCGGTGTCTACCGCGGGCAGTGTGCAGAGTTGTGTGGCCGCGCTCATGGTTTCATGCCGATCGTGGTACATGCCATGGCAGAAGACGAGTTTGACGCATGGCTAGCAGAACAGAAAGAGTTGGCGATAGCTGAACAACAAGCCGCGAAAGATGCATTAGATGCGTCACTTTCTTTGGCGGAGTTGAATACCATCGGTGAAGAGGTTTACAAAACTCGATGCGCGGTCTGCCACCAAGCGAACGGTGAGGGTATTCCTGGTGCATTCCCAGCTATTAAAGGTAGCCCAGTTGCTCTAGGAGATGTCGATGTGCATATCGACACCATTGTTTATGGTCGTGGAGGCACGGCAATGCAAGCCTTCGATAATCAGCTAACTGAGAAAGAGATCGCAGCGGTAGTCACTTATCAAAGAAATGCATGGGGTAATGACACGGGCGATATTGTTCAGGCTTCAGATATTAACGCTTACAAGGTTAAACAAGAAGGCGGAGCCCAAGCACCTGACGAACAGGGCTCAACGGATGAAGCACAAAGTGATGCTAAGGAGCAGCTATGAGTTCACCAATCAATAAGCCGGTGAAATCGGCGCCTGCAGAAGATCAGGCCTTGAGCCATTCTGTGGAAGGCACATTGGACAGCAATGACTTGTCTCTGGATGATCACGATTCTCACGCCGCTCCAAAAGGGTGGGCACGTTGGCTGTATTCAACCAATCATAAAGACATAGGCACATTATACCTGTGGTTCAGCTTTGCGATGTTCTTAACTGGCGGCGCGATGGCAATGGTGATCCGTGCGGAGCTGTTCCAACCGGGTTTACAACTTGTTGAGCCAGATTTCTTCAATCAGATGACTACAGTCCATGGTTTAATCATGGTATTCGGTGCCGTGATGCCTGCATTTACGGGTTTGGCTAACTGGATGATTCCGATGATGATCGGTGCACCAGATATGGCACTGCCGAGAATGAACAACCTCAGTTTCTGGATCTTGCCTTTTGCGTTTCTAATCTTAATCGGATCTTTGTTTACAGAAGGGGGCGGCCCGAGCTTTGGTTGGACCTTTTATGCGCCACTCTCGACAACTTATGGGCCAGACAGTACCGCGCTATTCGTATTCTCAGTTCATATTATGGGGATCAGTTCGATCATGGGGGCGATTAACGTGATCGTAACCATAGTGAACATGCGCGCACCGGGTATGACTTGGTTCAAGCTACCGATGTTCGTTTGGACATGGTTAATTACCGCTTTCTTGCTGATAGCCGTGATGCCTGTGCTCGCGGGGGCTGTGACTATGGTACTGACTGACAAATACTTTGGGACTAGCTTCTTTGATGCCGCTGGTGGTGGGGACCCGGTGATGTTCCAGCATATATTCTGGTTTTTTGGACACCCCGAAGTGTACATCATGATCTTGCCGTCTTTTGGTATCGTCTCAGCCATCATCCCTGCATTCAGTGGTAAGCGCCTGTTTGGTTATCACTCGATGGTTTATGCGACCTGTAGTATTGCACTGCTGTCATTCTTGGTTTGGGCGCACCACATGTTCACAACGGGTATGCCAGTCTTTGCCGAGCTGTTCTTCATGTATTGCACCATGTTGATAGCGGTTCCGACAGGTGTGAAAGTCTTCAATTGGGTAGCGACCATGTGGCGGGGGGCTTTGACCTTTGAAACCCCAATGCTGTTTGCGATTGCCTTTATTGTTCTGTTTACGATTGGTGGGTTATCTGGATTGATGCTCGCTATCGTGCCAGCTGATTTCCAATATCACGATACCTATTTTGTTGTGGCTCACTTCCATTATGTTCTGGTAACAGGGGCCGTGTTCTCGATTATGGCCGCCGCTTACTATTGGTTGCCAAAGTGGACTGGGCATATGTACGACCACAAGCTCAGCCTGTGGCACTTCTGGACGTCGGTAATTTCAGTCAACGTGTTGTTCTTCCCGATGCACTTTTTAGGGCTAGCGGGTATGCCGCGTCGTATTCCTGATTACGCCATTCAGTTTGCTGATGTTAACCAAGTCGTGTCGATTGGTGGCTTTGCCTTTGGGTTGTCTCAGTTGATTTTCTTATGGCTAGCTATTAAGTGCGTAAGAGGCGGAGAGCCTGCTCCAAGCAAGCCTTGGGATAGAGCTGAAGGCCTTGAGTGGACAGTACCAAGCCCTGCGCCTCACCACACCTTTACTCATCCTCCTAAAGTGGATTAGAGGACAGAACAATGAGTGATAAGCAAAGCGGTTTAGATAATAACCAATCCAAACGTTCAACTAAAAAGCTGACAGGCTACTTGGTGTTGAGCGTAGTAGCGATGTTTGGCTTTGGTTTCGCTTTGGTGCCACTTTACGATGTGATGTGTGAGGCTTTAGGGATCAACGGGAAAACCAATACCGTTTCCGCAGTTCAACCTCAGGGAATGCAGCCTGACTATTCTCGTACGGTCCGCGTTGAATTCATGTCCCACATCAAGCCGGATATGCCATGGCAGTTTTCACCAGAAGTGCGAGTGTTAGAGGTTCATCCTGGAGAAGTTGTTCAAACTAACTACATAGCTAAAAACCTATCCGGAGCCTCATTAGTTGGCCAAGCCGTACCGTCGGTTTCTCCAGGTATGGGGGCAACTTACTTCAATAAAATGGAATGCTTTTGCTTTAATCAGCAGCCATTGGACGGGCACAAGAGCGCAGAAATGGGTTTGATATTTTACATTGAGCCAGATATTCCAGAATCGATACATACACTCACGCTCTCATATACGCTGTTTAACATCACGAGTCAGGTGAGTGGAAAGGCAAGTAAGCCAGAAGTGAGTACATCAACATTGAGCACACTACAATCTGGCTCACCAAAAGCGAGCACACTCGCAAGTAACTAGGGATTTACAGAACCAGTATCAACATAAGGAGTTGAGCGATGAGTTCTAAAAAGGAAGTTTATTTCGTTCCACATCAAAGTCACTGGCCATTAGTGGGTGCTGTAGCACTGTTTTTGGTCGCGGTTGGTGCTGGCTTGACGGTGCAAAATATGGGCACCGACGCAGCCGGTGGTGTATTTGGCAAAGCGGTGTTGTTAGTCGGGTTTGCTGTGCTGCTTTACATGCTCGCAGGTTGGTTCAGCAATGTGATCACAGAATCATTAAGTGGCGTTTATTCTGAGCAGATATCTCGTTCTTTTAGACAAGGAATGAGTTGGTTTATTTTCTCCGAAATCATGTTCTTCGGCGCTTTCTTTGGCGCGCTTTTCTATGCTCGTATGATTTCTGTCCCTTGGATTGGTGGTGCGGGTAATAATGAAATGACCCATGAAGTATTGTGGCCGATGTTCCAATCGATATGGCCATTAACGACTACCCCTGATGGCGTAACGACACAAGCCATGCCTTGGCAAGGTATCCCGCTTAAGAACACCATTATCCTGCTGCTTTCCTCTGTGACGCTGCACATGGCACATATCAGTCTTGAACAAAATAAGCGTATGGCTTTGATCGTGTGGCTAGAGATAACCATTGTTCTGGCTGGCTTCTTCCTGTTCTTCCAAGTTGAAGAGTACCTTCACGCTTATCAAGAGATGGGGCTGACACTTCAATCTGGCATCTATGGCAATACCTTCTTCTTATTGACTGGGTTTCATGGTTTGCATGTCTGTTTGGGAACGATTTTTTTGATTGTGTTACTGGCGAGAGTTGCGAAAGACCACTTCACTCCGAAAGACCACTTTGCGTTCCAAGCGGGCAGTTGGTATTGGCACTTTGTTGATGTGGTTTGGTTAGGCCTGTTTGTATTTGTTTATGTGCTTTAACGGTTGAGCCTATAGGGGATTAATAGGGGCGAGGGTTGGGAGTTATCACTCCTGATCCCAGAGCAAGCAATAAAAGTAGCACGACAACGGCTGACCACATGACACGACGCCCCAAGAAGTGACTCAGCCTTTTTCCATTGTGTTTGCCCGAGGCGATTTGGATTAGACCTTTCATCAAGTTGAAAGCGATGAAGAACAGCAAAGCGACTAACACAATTTTAAATAACAACACAAAGGTAGATGACGCCATAGTGATAACTCCAAACCGATTGATTGATGATGAACACAAGTTCCGCAGTAAAGGTTTTTGGATAGCGGTTGTTTTAACTGTGGTTTCAGTCGGCATTTTAATCAAGTTGGGTTTGTGGCAGTTAGATCGAGGTAACGAGAAATTGCGCTATGAAATGCAGCTATCAGAAAGAGCGCAGCAATCGTCTAGGTCATTGGATACGGTTATCTCTGAATGGAAGGGCTCGCGTACACAAATGCAAGGTGCATCTGAACTGCCGTCTTTAAATGGTTTGAGAGTTGACGTGGAGCTGGAAACACCCAGTGGATTAGTGGTTTTGTTAGACAACCAGATTAACCAAGGAACAGTGGGGTATGTGATTTACATGTTGGGTGAGGTTCGCTTTAAAGATGAAAACAATTCCTTAGTGGCTGAAAAGCAGTTATTGATCGATCTGGGGTTCGTTGCGGCAAGTAATGACAGAAGAGAGCTACCCCAATTAGGAAGCATCACACTACCAACCAATCTGTCAGGGCGTTTGTACACACGTTCGGTGAACCCTCTAAGTCATGAGTTGGGTTTGGAAAATACGACACCGAATAGAATCCAAAACTTAAACATAACAGCGCTATCACAGTACACCGGGCAAGAAGTGCTGCCCTTTGTCTTTCAACCACAGAGTTTAGATGCATGGCCCTATGAAATGTTATGGCGTCCAACGGTGATGAAATCTCAGAAGCACTTTGGTTACTCATTTCAATGGTTTGTTATGGCTGCGGTACTTTTGTTTTTGACGATGTTGATTGGCTATCGGTACCTAAAAGCAACACCTATCACGAGGAATAAGGATGGATAAATCTCAAGCACAAGTGAACAGGGAAATTACCGAGGCAAACATGGCTGAGCTCAGAAGCCGTCGTACTAAAGGGCGCTTGGTATTAATTGGACTTGTTTTAATTTTCGCTTTGCCAGCCATTATCGCCAAAACAGTGTTGGACCAGAATTGGTATACCTCCGGTGTCACTAACTCAGGCGAATTGGTAGAACCAAGAACCACGCTTGCGGATTTCGGCGTAACGGTACCCATGGCTGGAGAAGGGTGGTTAGTGGGTTATATCGCTCCTACAGAATGTGAAAGCTTGTGCGAACAACAACTCCATTATTTGAATCAAAGCTATTTGGCGTTAGGGAAAAACAAAGAGCGAGTGACTGCCGTTGTTTTTGTCTCAGAAGGTAATTCGTTGTCGGGTTCGCTCGATAAGCCGGATTTGTCTTTGTTAGCTGGTGGTGATCAGTTAAGTACTGAGTTTTCGCCTGCTTCGATTGTCATTATTGACCCACTAGGGCAGTTGGTCATGGAGTACAAAAGCGTTTCTGACCCGTCTCAGTTAGTTAGTCAATCTAAAGGCATGATTCATGATCTAAGAAAGCTGCTTAAGCTGTCACGAGTTGGGTAGTTAATTAGCTTAAGTTGATACGCTTGAGTTGATGAGCTTTAGCAAATTGCGTTAATGCTGAGTGTTGTTAGCGAAAAGGGAATAAATATAGGGAGATAAACGATGCAGAATAGAGCCCCTGATTTACTCATACACATGATGAGATTAACTATCTTATTAACCCTTACCGTGATCGTGCTCGGCGCTTATACACGTTTGTCTGATGCTGGTCTTGGCTGTCCTGACTGGCCAGGGTGTTATGGGAAGATCACCGTTCCTTCTGATGCTCAAGCAGTGAATCAAGCCAATCTGCAATTCCCTGAGCGAGCTCTTGAAGCAGATAAAGCCTGGATAGAGATGATACATCGCTACTTTGCAGGAACATTAGGACTGCTCATCTTTGTTGTTGTAGCTTGGTGTATTAAAAAGAACATCACACCAGTTGGTCTTCCATTACTTATCTCTGCCACTGTGATATTTCAGGCTTTGCTTGGAATGTGGACGGTGACTCTCAAGTTGATGCCCGTTGTGGTTATGGCACATTTGATGGGGGGCTTCACGCTACTGTCGCTGTTGTGTCTGCTCTACTGTCGTTTGTCTCAATTTCAAAGCCGTTTTGGTGAGGCTACGTATACTTCGTCACTTAAGGCTTGGGCGCTGTTCGGGCTACTAATTGTGGTCGGGCAGATACTGCTTGGTGGTTGGACATCGTCGAACTATGCCGCGTTGGTGTGTACACAGTTACCCATATGTGAAGGTAACTGGATGAGCTATCTCGACTTCAAAAATGCGTTCGATTTTGCTCAACACGGTCATGACAACTATGAGTTTGGTGTGTTGGAATATCCCGCAAGGCTCACCATCCATGTCATGCACAGGTTAGGGGCTATTGTGGCAACGTTGACGGTGCTGATGGTCGTGTATCAGCTATGGAAATTTGGCCAAGTGCCTCACCAAAAGCTGAGCGTGATTGTCGCAATAGTCTTGGTTACTCAAATCAGCCTTGGGATCAGTAATGTATGGTTTCACCTGCCAATCTCAGTCGCGGTTTTGCATAACCTAGTCGCAGCGATGTTGCTCATCAGCATGGTGGTGACCAATTTTGTCGTGTGGCAACGCAAACCGAGTGAGAGCTTGGTCAAGAACAGTGTATTACAAGGAGGTAATCATGGTCAGTAGAACGTCAACACAACATGGAGTGGTGGTTCAAGGAGTAGCCTCAACTCCTAAGATAACAGCTAACAACGACATCGCTTTAAGTAACGAAACAGCAGCAAAAAACAAAGCTGTTTGGAAGGTCTATTTAACACTGACCAAGCCGAAAGTGGTGGCTTTGATGCTGCTAACTGCATTGGTTGGAATGTGTTTGGCTGTGCCGAATGAATTGCCTTTACAGCAAACTCTGTTCGGGATGATTGGGATAGGGTTAATGGCAGGTTCAGCCGCTGCATTTAACCATTTGATCGATAAAAAGATCGATGGACAAATGACTCGAACCAATCGACGACCTTTACCATCCGGTGAACTGAGTAGTGTGCGTGTATTCAGCTTTGCTGCGGGTATTGGGTTACTTGGCTTTGTCACGTTAGTGGTGTGGGTCAATCAAATGACTGCGTGGTTAACTTTTGCAAGCTTATTAGGCTATGCGGTGATTTATACCATGTACTTGAAGCGAGCGACGCCACAAAACATCGTGATAGCAGGGATAGCTGGCGCAATGCCTCCGCTATTGGGCTGGACGGCAGTCACCAACGAGCTTCATTCAAATGCTTGGTTGTTGGTGATGATCATCTTTATTTGGACACCTCCGCACTTCTGGGCGTTGGCAATTCATCGTCGTGACGAGTATGCCAAAGTGAACATCCCCATGCTGCCTGTGACCCACGGAATCGAATACACCAAGACTTCTATTTTGCTTTATACCTTGTTGCTTAGCATCGTGTGTATATTGCCTGTATTGGTCGGCATGAGCAGCTGGATATATCTGAGCGCTTCATTGGTACTCAACGGTGGGTTTATTTATCACGCTTGGGTACTGAAATATCGTGATGAGCCTAACATGGCGATGAAGACCTTCAAGTTCTCTATTTATCATCTTATGATTTTGTTTGTTGCTCTTTTGGCGGATCACTATCTACTTTGATAACCGCATTTCTGCTGTTGCTGAATAAGAAAACGGATGCTTTGGGCATCCGCTTTTGTTTGGCTAATTACACAAGCTCACCTACTAGAAAGTGAGTATCTGCGAGTCATTAGTCCACTTTGTTCCAAGCATCTTGCCAGTGTGAACCGACACCTGGTTCGTACTGAGTTGCTGTTGGAGCCCATTGAACACAGTAACCAGAGTATGGGAACTCTTTACACTGATAAATGCCACCATCGCTGCTTAGTACTTTAGTACCGGCTGTGTAAGACTCAATACTTTCTGGGAATACGAAGTCGTAATCGCCCGCAGGTGGCGGTGTTTGCTCGTCCATGAGGTGGAAATCAAGCGTGTTCTGATCCACTAAGTTACCTTGGTCATCTTTCGTCACAACCACAAGCATGTGGTGGCCTGCTTCAGACTTAGAAAGAGTCAGTTGAATATCTTCAACTTGTCCATCGGTTAACTCTGATTTCTGAGAGGCAAGTGCCTCACGGTGATGGTTGTACACGGTCAGTTCTGCTTGAATGTCGCCTGTTGCCGCTAACGTAAGATCAAGCTGAATAGGTTGGCTCTCGTCAATAATGTATTCTGACTCTAGACCTGTTACTTCCAGCTCATGTTCTGGTTCTGGAGTATCGATCTTGTAGCCGATCTCTACACTGTTAAAGTCAGAGCCTGCTTTTAGATATACAGGGTTAGTGCCGTAAATTGGTGCGAAATCACCTTGGTCGTTCAATTGACCTGCTTTGATTTGCGTCTGCTCTTGATTGATCTTAGAGGCAAGTGCGTAAGACCAGTTGTTTGCTTTGCCTTGCTCTTTGGTCTCAATCACCAGCTCAGTGCTGTATGAAGCATTCTCACCAAATTGGTCAAACACACGAGTGTAAACCGCATCACCAATGTTCAAGTCTTGAGTTGGGTTGATTTGACCGCCTTGATCCCAATCAGGAATGATAGGGCCGTCGCCATCAAACTTCACATCAATAACGTTGTAGAAAGCTGCAGCTGTGTCACCCACATCCCACACTGCAAGGATCACTTGATAGCCTTCGCGCTCTGGTACATTACATAAGTGACTTACTTGCATTGGTGGCTGTTCCATATTGCCTTCAACAACACAGAATGGCGTTAAGTCAAAAGAGCTGCGTGCTAAAGGTTGGTTCGGGTTCCAATCTGGTTGAGTAATGTAATATTTCCAATCGCGGGTTTTGTGGTTCGCTGTGAACGTCCACTCAAAGTATTGAGATCCAGACTTGATAGGACGTTTAACCCAGCGATCTGCTTTTTGCTCGTCTAGTGCTGCTGCTAAAGAAGATTGGGCGCTGGCAATTTTTCCGTCAACAGGGCCGACTTCAGGGAAGCCTTCAGGGCCTTCCACACTTTGAGGTTCGTATTGGATACCACCACAGTTGGTGTTTTTCTGTTGTGTATCACTCGCTGGGAACTTACATAGTGCGACACGGCTTTCTGCTACACCATTGTTGTATGCAGAGACATAACCATGACCGAAGCTAGCACCGCTGACGCTAAGTAGCGATAACGCGATGAGTGATTTTTTTGGGAGTTGTTTCATTATTTGTCCTTACTGTATTTGGCCGACAAAAAAGAGAACACTCCGGCATGCATTTGCACTTAAATTCTATTAAGTGGCGGCCCCGCTATCATAGACAGAATATTTGTCGACAGACCGGTGGCTTTGCGTCCTATTCTTTCAAATAGTTTGCCAGAAGTGCGTTTGAGCAAGCGAAATGTAGCCAACCAGTTTTATAAATGCGAATCAATAGATTGAAATGTGGAATGCCAATCTCGAACTTTTAATTCTTAATACAAATTAACTTGCTATATGTTTAGTTCGTTAATGTATAAATTATTGATATAAACAAAGAAAGCATTTGCTCTAATCGATTTTGTGAATGGTTTTGAGTTGTTGCGTTTTGTTCTGCAGAACAATTGCGCGCATATCAAAACCAAACCTTTGGTTTCCACTAACCAAACCCTGACACGGCATGTATGAAAAGCCGGACAATTAATTGGTATGAATTATATAAAGGAGCTGTCATGGAATTCACTGAACTAGATAGAGACGCGTTGTATCAGACGTGGATGTCACAAAAATCGAGAATGCGGATTACGCAGATGGAGTTTTCAAAAAAGCTAGGAATGAACCAACTTGATTTCTCTAGAGTGCTAAGAGGGGAGACGCCTTTAACCATGTCATTCGTGAGTCACTTTTGTCGTTTGCTTCATTTAGAGCCAAGGAACGTATTTCCTTCACTTAAAGAAGGCAATGAATCAGGGCCTAAAGTGGTTTATCTGAAAAGTAGAATGAGTGTCGATGGTGAGATCCAAAATGCCTATATCGAAGGGAATCAGGTGATTGTAGAGTATGCGCACACTGTGCAACATGACTAATTTTAGAGCTAGCTCTGAGTTTTAACCCTTTTTTCTACAATCTTTCGACATAGGGTATGGCATACTTAATTGGATTCTTCTATTTAATTTAAGTGCGCTATGAAACCTTTTAAACTTCTCTTGCTTGTTGCAACCAGCATTTTTTTGTTTGGTTGTGCAGGCGGTCCAATTAAAACCGCCTGCACAACCAAATTCACCAGTTATGAAGATTTTCAACCAGGTCCAGATGGTGGTGTTGACTTAGTTTGGGCCAGAATCGGCCTGCGTGACACACAGCGTTTGAAAGGTAAGTTGGACGACTATGACTCAGTAGTGATCGACCAAATTTTTGTTTTAGCAGAAGAAGGTTCGTTGGATCAGGAAGAGATTCAGGAACTCACTGAGCACATGGTTGAACGCTTGGAAGAGAAAATATCGCCTCATAAAACGATTGTCGATGAACCTACAGGAAAAACGCTCCGCTTGAGTATCGCTCTGAGTAACGTTGAAACGCCCAATCCGATCTTAGCTGTAACGAGCAGCGTTCTGCCGTTTGGCCTTGCGATGTCAACCATATCTAAGGTCACGACTGGTGAGCACACCAATGTTGGGAGTGCGAGTGTAGAGTTATTGGTCAGTGATGCTCAAGAGGGCACACCACTGTTTGCAGCCATCGACCGTGAAGCGGGTAATAAAGACTTTTCAACCATGATTGACTCTCTGGATGATGCCAAAGATGCGATCAACTATTGGGTCGAGCGTTTAGGTGATACTCTACAGAACATAGATGACGCATAGAAAGAGCGAATAATGCTAGAGAAAGAGAACCTGATTAAGTTGGCTCGAATGCAGATGCCATTTGGAAAGTACGCAGGTCGTACACTGATTGACTTACCTGAAGAATATTTGCTGTGGTTCGATAAAAAGGGATTCCCGTCTGGTGAACTCGGCGACTTATTAAAACTGTGCCTTGCTCTGAAAATTGAAGGGCTTGATAGTGTCGTCAAGCCATTGAAAAGAATGTAATTAAATAAAAGCTCACGCTGATCTCGTGAGCTTTTTTGTTTTTAAGTTCGACACAATTTCACATGCATGATGAAGCTTGAAGGATGGATCTTCTTACCTTCCTATAAAATACGCAATCGATAGCGTGTAAATAATGATATACAGGGTGTTATAAATATAAAACACAAAAAAAATTGCGTTTATTTTCAATTAGTGATTGAAACTGGAGTTTTTACTAGTTAAGTTACAGGGAACAAGAAGATTAGTGCTGATAGAAAGTGACGTGAGACAACGTACATTCAGCTCAAGGATAGAAAAAAGGAAGAAGTAAGCAATGTTCCAGACTGATGATGTAAGAATTAACAAAGTAAAAGAGTTATTACCCCCTGTTGCTGTTTTAGAAAAGTTTCCAGCGACAGAAGTTGCTTCTTCTACAACCTTTGAAAGCCGCAAAGCGATCCACAATATTTTAGAAGAAAGCGATGACCGCTTGCTTGTTATTGTAGGCCCATGTTCTATTCATGACACAGAAGCCGCTCTTGAGTACGGTAAGCGCTTGAAAGTGTTGCGCGACGAGCTTGGCGATAACCTTGAAATCGTAATGCGTGTTTACTTTGAAAAGCCACGTACAACCGTTGGTTGGAAAGGTCTAATCAATGACCCGTACATGAACGATACGTTCAAGCTAAATGATGGTCTTCGCCTAGGTCGTAAGCTACTGCTTGACCTAACTGACATGGGAATGCCAACAGCAAGCGAATTCCTAGACATGATCACGCCTCAATACGTTGCTGATTTAATCAGTTGGGGTGCAATCGGTGCACGTACTACTGAATCTCAAGTTCACCGCGAACTGGCCTCTGGTCTATCTTGCCCAGTTGGTTTTAAGAATGGTACTGATGGCAACATCAAGATCGCAACAGACGCAATCCGTTCTGCAAGCGCTTCTCACCACTTCTTATCGGTAACTAAGTACGGTCACTCAGCTATCGTTGAAACAGCAGGTAACCCTGATTGTCATATCATCCTACGTGGTGGTAAAGAGCCAAACTACAGCGCAGAACACGTTGGTAAGATTAAAGAAGAGTTAGCAGCTTCTGGTCTTCCACAAAAAGTGATGATCGATTTCAGCCACGCAAACAGCTCTAAGCAGTTTAAGCGTCAAATGAACGTATCTGATGACGTAAGCGCACAAATTTCTGGTGGCGACAAAGCTATCTTTGGTGTGATGATTGAATCTCATCTTGTTGAAGGTCGCCAAGACCTGGTTGAGGGCAAAGCTGCAACGTACGGTCAATCTGTTACTGATGCGTGTATTGGTTGGGAAGACACTGAAACAGTACTTCGCCAGCTGGCAGACGCTGTTGAAGCTCGTCGTAACAAATAGACTAATTACAGTCAGCGATTAAGCTACTGAAAATTCAAAGCCCTTAGTTAGCAACAGCTAATAAGGGCTTTTTTGTGGATCTTAGTTGAAAACTGTAAGTGTCTGTATTCTTAAATGAGAAAAGACAGTAGCTCGTCGACTTTAAGTGACAGTAAAGCTTTATCTTGTTTGGTTTCAACGTTAAGGCGTATTAATGGCTCGGTATTGGACTTTCTTAAGTTGAAGCGCCATGAGCCCATATTCATGCTGATTCCGTCTGTGTGATCGATCTCAACGGCATTATCTTGGTAGTGCGATAACACGCAAGCCATGACCTGCTCTGGGTCTGAGACTCTTCGATTGATCTCCCCGGAAGAGGGGAATCTATCTATACTAGTACTCGTTAATTGGTGAAGAGATTGTTGAGTTTTTGACATCAGTTCAATAACCAGTAACCAAGGAATCATGCCTGAATCGCAATATCCGAAATTACGAAAATAATGGTGTGCGCTCATTTCGCCACCATAAACGGCATTTGTTTCACGCATTTTCTCTTTGATAAGTGCGTGTCCCGCTTTAATCCCAATCGCTTTGCCACCATGTGTGTTGGCGACTTCAACGGTGTTCCATGTCATGCGCATGTCGTGCAATACAGTCGCTTTAGGTTGTTTAATCAAGAATGCTTCAGCAAGTAACCCAACAATGTAATAACCCTCGATGTAATTGCCTTGCTCATCAAAGAAAAAGCATCGGTCGAAGTCTCCATCCCAAGCAATTCCAAGGTTGGCAGAATGCTCTAAAACGGCATCTCGAGTGGCTGCTTGGTTCTCTCTAATCAAAGGGTTTGGAATACCATTTGGGAAGTTTCCATCAGGGTTATGATGAACTTTGATGAAGGTGATAGGGACACCGAGTTCGTTAAATTTATTATCTAAAGCATCAATGATATGTCCTGCAACACCGTTCCCAGCATTAACCACAATCTTCATCGGTGACAGCTTTGATGGGGTTATGTACGAGAGTAGGTGCTCGACGTACGGAGCAAGAATACTGTTCGATCTACTAGAGTTACTTGGTTGTGCATGAACGAACGGTAAATTGCAGTTCAGCTCTTGATTAAGTTCTTCAATGCGTCGTTTGATTTCATCTAATCCACTGTTTTTACTGATAGGGCTAGCGTCTACACCGACCATTTTCATGCCGTTGTAATTGATTGGGTTGTGGCTGGCTGTGATTTGTATTCCGCCAATCGCTTTTAGGTAACGAGTCGCAAAGTAGACCTCTTCAGTGCCAGTCATACCTAGATCAATGACGGTAATCCCTGACTCGATTAAGCCTTTGGTCATGGCTTCTTGTAATGACAGGGAGGTTTTGCGGTTATCACGACCAATCACTACCTGCGCCAAACCATCGAGTGAGGTTTCAGGCTTAGCGGATAGGACGTATTCGCCAAATGCCTTACCGAGCAGGTAGGCGAGTGGCTCATTGATTTGTTTACCAATGACGCCGCGGATATCGTTGTTCTTAAAGCAGTTTAGGTCTAATGTTGGTTTCATCGATTTGTCGCTGCTTTATTTCGTTTGGTTGTGCTTTGATGAGTGGACTTGTTGCTTGCGCACGTCTCGCCCATAACTGTCTTGATATCGAATGATGTCTCCTTCACTTAAATGACTGCCTGTTTGTACTTCAATCATCTCGAGTGGGAGATCCCCTGGGTTCTCTAGGCTGTGAATATGACCTAAAGGGATGTAAGTGGATTGATCTTCTTCAACCAGATAGGTTTTCTCATTGTTGGTCACTTTCGCAGTACCCGCCACGACTACCCAATGTTCCGCTCTATGGTGGTGCATTTGTAACGACAACTTGTGACCGGGTTTAACGGTGATACGTTTAACTTTGTCGCGCTTGCCTAGGTCGATAACATCATATTTACCCCAAGGTCTAAACACCTCACGATGATGTACATGTTCTGTGCGACCCGCTTGATTTAGTTGACTGACAATCGATTTAACACCCTGAACCTTGTCTTTATTTGCAACCAATATAGCGTCTTTGGTTTCGACAATAATCAGGTTGTCGACACCTACCGTCGCAACCAGCTTATTTTCAGCATGGATGTAGTTGTGTTGAGCGTCGACGGTTAACACATCACCTTCAATGACGTTATTGTGCTGATCTTTTTCGCTTACATCCCAGATCGCGGACCATGAGCCAATATCGTTCCAGCCGACATCCATCGGGATCACCGCGGCGTGCGAGGTCTTTTCCATCACGGCGTAATCGATTGAATCACTTGGACTGCTTTTGAATGCTTCAGCGTCTATACGGATAAAGTCGAGGTCGGTATTTTGCGTTGCAAGAGCGAGTTTACAAGCCGCTACTATCTCAGGGTGGTGTTCGGCGAGTTCTTCAACATAGCGCGATGCCTTAAACATGAACATGCCACTGTTCCATAAGTATTGTTCTGAGCGGATGTACTCTTCTGCTGTTGCTGTGTCTGGCTTTTCTACAAAGCATTCTATGGCGAAGGCGTGATTGATTGGCTGCTCTGTTCCATTAGTATCAGTTTGAGCACTGGAGGAAAGAGGCTCTCCCTGCTTGATATAGCCATAGCCAGTCTCTGGGGAGCTAGGTGTTATACCGAATGTCACCAGCTTGCCTTGTTTTGCATAATCAACACCACGACTAATCGCTTGTTGGAATTCAGAGGTTTTCGCGATGTGGTGATCAGCAGCCAGCACTAACAAGATAGGGTCGGATGCGCTTTGTTCATTAAGCGGTGGTTTACTTAAAGCCTTTAGGGCGGCAAGCGCAATGGCTGGGGCTGTATTTCTACCGACTGGCTCTAGCAGAATACCACTATGTTGAATGTTAGCTGATCGAGCTTGTTCAGCGGCAATAAAGCGATGCTCTTCATTACAGATAATGAATGGGGCATCGCATTTACTATCCATCAAGTGCTCTTCAAGGCCTTGCAGGCGTTGAAGTGTGTGCTGAAGCATTGACTGCTCGCCGGCAATATTGAGAAATTGCTTAGGGTAAAGCTCGCGAGACAGTGGCCAGAGACGACTTCCGGAGCCGCCGGCTAGAATGACAGGTAAAATCATAGCGTGGTAATTAGGTGCATTTGAATACTTGCGCCATGTTACCACGCTTCACTCTGTTTATTTATCGATAACCAGTTTACTTATCATTAACTAGGGCGTGTTGATCTTTGCTGTACATTTCGTGTTCAACAATATATCGGTAGCCACATTAACATGAATGCCAGCGATAACATGCTGGCATAATTCCTTTCTAGCTTGTCATATCTACTTGAAATTGCTCGATAATGCTTAATTCTCCCAAAGGCATTTTCGACCAAGTGACGATACTTGTATAGACACCAATCCATACTGTCTTTGTCTATATCCTGTCCGTAATTGCGTTTAGCAATTACCGTTTCTCCGCCACGTTCCTTAACAAAAGTACGGAAAGGTTCGCTGTCATATCCTTTATCACAAACGATGGTATTAACTTCATCGAGTTGCTCAACTAAGCTTTCGGCATGCACTATATCGTGG